>NZ_JAOCDF010000049.1:0-12412 GCF_029840775.1 Empedobacter sp. GD03865 | reverse complement strand
TCACTCTTTTTCCTGTACATCGCGCCAACTTTGTTTTTGGGAAAGGGTTTTTTGTTTTTTATTTCAAATTTGTTCTTTACTTTCATTTTTTTGCTCATCCAAAAAACGAAACAAAAAAAGATGCCGACAGTAGTCTCTCAATGATTCAACTAAATAAATTATTTCCATAAAGTTGATAACTCACTTCGTTCAAACACCTCAACTTTTTTATTCCAATAATTTAGAGTTGAATTGCATTTCGATTCTAAATCGTCGGATTTTTAACTCTTTTTTCAATACTCAAATCCTTTTTTAAAACGGGCACTGAGGCATTCGAAGTGCAGAACCGTATCCAATATGTCATTTCGGGGTATTGAGAAATCTTTCTATCACTTTTTTATTCATAGCATATCTATTTTAATTATAGGTATTCACATGCCCTTCGGGGAAGAGAGCAAAAAAGTAATCAAAAAACTCTTGTCTTTGATTTTCGACGGTCAAAATTAGTTTCAGTCATTGAATGTTTTAAATCATTTGCTGCGCAAACAGTAAAACATTTTAAACATGACTTTCAACTTTTTGACTCTCGTCTCCAAATCATATGACATTTTTTAAATTCATTTTCTATATTCTAATTCAGTTTTAACAACATTTGAAATTAAGAGGAGGAGCCATGGTATGGCTTAGGGATTTCTTTTCTTTAATGTCACTTTTTACTTGACTAAAAAGTAACCAAAAAGTCAAGGCTGTAAATCTCTCTACTAAAAATGATCTCATTTCACTAAAGATTTTAAAAACCCTACGGGCTAAAACCTTTTTAACGTTACATTCGACCATTTTCTTAACGTGAGAGTTTTAATGCCGGTTTCTATATCCTTTTTCTAGTTCAAATTCGCTTTTAACCACAAATTCTAAAACCGTCATTGCTGAAAAGTCGAGCGTCAATTCGGCATAAAGAGTGTTAAAAATGATTTACTGTTCGCATTTTACATGCGAATGATTTAAAGCATTTAGCGAGTAGTCGTTATTGACCGACTTGTAAGCAGAGACTTGATTTTTTTGGTTCGTTTTTTCATCAAGGAAAAAATGAATATAAATATTAATCAACTTGTAACAATTTTTACCTAAGCTCCACTGGAGCTTCTCCTTTTAATTTCAAATGTTTTTTTTATCAAGAAAAAAAATGAATGTAAAATACTTTCTATCACTTTTTTATTCATAGCTTTTCTATTTTAATTATCGGTATTCATATGCCCTTCGGGGAAATGAGCAAAAAAGTAATCAAAAAACTCTTGTCTTTGATTTTCGACGGTCAAAATAAGTTTCAGCCATTCAATATTTTAAATCATTTGCTACGCAAACAGTAAAATATTTTAACCATTCTCTTCAACTTTTTGACACTCGCCTCCAAATCATATGACATTTTTCTAATCCTTTTTTCAATACTCAAATACACTTTTTACAACGAATTCAAAACCGTCATTGCTGAAAAGTCGAGTGTCAATTCGGCGTAAGGAGCGTTAAAAATGATTTATGTTCGCATTTCATATGCGAATGATTTAAAGCATTTAGCGAATAGCCGTTATTGACCGACTTGTAAGCACAGACTTGTAATGCTTTGCATTCATGAATACCATAAAATAATAATAAACCATATGAATAACTTTTTGGTTCGTTTTTTTTATCAAGATTCCCCAAAGGGTATATGAATTCATTTGAAAACAATAATAACTCATGAATAAAAAAATGAATAATCTTAATCATGCATCTCAGCTTTTTGACACTCGCCTCCAAATCATATGACATTTTTTTAATTCCTTTTTCAATATTCAAATTCACTTTCTACAATGAGTTTTGTCATTCTTGACTTGTCTCAGAATCGCATCCTATATATTTGATTTAGACTCCACTCAAACAACTAACATCTAATCTGTACATCATACATTTAACTTATTACTTATAACTCATTACTTACAACTTAAAACAGGTAGTAGCCCCAATAAATTTGGAAAATGATATTAAACGTTTTACATTTAGTGTGCGAATAAAAAAGATAAAACGAATGCTTTCAAAGTCTCATTACTGAGGCTCTGATAGAGAGCGTGTAAAGAAAGGAGAGCCCTTTGCTTTACGATCCGTTAAATGTTATAAAACGGAGGTTTGTTCTTTAAAAGAATGGAAAAAACAAACAGACTTTGTCTGGCGGTTTTTTACGGATGAATGGAATTTGTTTCGTTCTCATTTTGTGTTGGGTTTTATGGAACGATGCTTCTCGTGTATGAAGAAATACTTGCAAAAAAAAGCAAGGAGCGCTCTCACACTTTAGAACCATGGGCGACCAAACCCAGCTTTAAAATTCGAAAATTCATAAAGCTTCAACCTAAAGCTAATGTGAGAACCGCTCACATGCCTTATACAAAAGTAATACTTTTTTAGACATAGAGCGATTTCACGGTGTTCTCGATGGAAAATTGGTCGTTTTGACTCGAGATTCATCGTTTAATTATGACTATTAAAAGTCTAATTATCAATTCGCTTATACAAATATAATAATATTATTTTAATATCCAACAAGTTGGATAAACAACTTTTATTAAATGAAGAAATTATTTGATTTTGAAACTACTCAATTTGACTTTGACTTGATAAATCACGTGAAAAATCTTAGGAAGGAACATGGATTTACTAAAGATGAACTCAGTTTAAAAATGGGGGTTGCTAAATCTTTTGTTGGGAATGTAGAATCTGCTACACAGAGACACAAATACTCAACCCGTCACATCACTCTTTTAGCAAAAGCATTCGGGTACAAAAATATTGGTGAGTTATTAAACTTTCCAATTCCACAATACGACAGAATTAAAGTTACGGTAGAACAGACTTATAATGAGGCAGGCACTAAAGTATTGAAAAGTGAAGTGGTGAAGGTTGTTGAGATAAAATAATATGTTAGATTTTACAAATTATCACAAAAAATCTAAAGGACTTGGTGTAGATTTTTTATCAATATCTGTAATGTGCGTATAAATCATGGTAGTTCTAATGTCGTTATGACCTAATAATTCTTGAACTACACGAACATCAATTCCACTTTTTATAAGATGAGTAGCATAGGAATGTCTTAATGTATGTACGCTGCCTTTTGATAAAACACCAGCTTTACTCATGGCGTTTTTTAAAATTAATTGGACACTTCTTTCGCTGTATTGATCGCCTTTTGCGCCTTCAAACAAAAAGTCTTTAGGTTGATAAACCTTATAGTATTCTCTCAATAATAGCAAAAGTTTATCTGGCAAAGCAACTATACGATCTTTGTTACCTTTACTTTGACGAATAAGAAGTAAATTACTTTCTGATTTTATATCTGCAATTTTTAAATTTATCAATTCGCTTAGTCGCAATCCACAGCTATAGATTATGGTAAGAATAGCTTTATGTTTTAAATTTTCTGTTGCATTTAATAAATTTCGTACTTCTTCTTGAGAAAAGAAAGTTGGTAATTTATTAACTTTTCGTTTCGGATAAAGATAATTTAATTCAATTTTCTGATTTTCAACTAATTCAAATACTTTTTTAATTGCTCCAACCAAAGAACGTTGATAGGAAACACTGATATTTTCTTGAATTACTTTTGTATTGATAAACAATTCGATTTCTGAAATAGGAATTTCATCTAATCTATTGTATTTTTCCATCTGTTCTAAGAAAACTTGGGTGTAACCACAATACGATTTTATGGTATTGTTTGCATATCGTTGTAATTTTAATCGATTTTGCAACGTTTTTAGAATCGTTTCGCTATCCATACATTCATTATTACATTTTACATCAAATTACTTCGTGATACATGAATATTATTTTAGTAAGTGTCTAATTTACAAAAAAATAATTATATTTGCTTCTAATTTTACGAAATGCAGATATAGGTGATTTTTTACGAAACAAAAGCTAGATCAGTTTCGTGAAAAAACAATGTTACAAGCAACCCTAAAAGACGACACTGCAAAGAATGAACAGACAGAAAATCGACATAAAAGCCAACCGCACATTTAGCACATTTGGTTTTGCCCGACACACAAGCCAACGCTTCGCAAAACCTAAAGAGCTAAATTTTGCCAACGCACCGACCGACAATAAAAAGTAGAACATGAACAAAAAGGACTTATCAGAAGCTGACATAAAAGAAAAGTTCATCACTCCTGCCGTGACAAAAGCGGGTTGGGACGAACAAACTCAACTTGGACGTGAAATATTTTTTACTGACGGACGGATTTATGTTAAAGGTAAAATGACAGCAAGAGGCAAACGGAAATTTGCCGACTACATTCTGTTTTATAAACCCAACGTTCCAATTGCTATCATTGAGGCAAAGGACAACAATCATTCTGTAAAAGCTGGCATTCAACAAGCACTTGGTTACTCAAATACGCTAGACATTCCCTTTGTTTTCAGTAGCAATGGTGACGGCTTTTACTTTCACGACAAGACCGTAACAAGCGGAAATATTGAAACTGAACTTTCAAATGACGAATTCCCAAGTCCTGAACAACTTTGGGAGAAATATAAAAAATACAAAGGCATTGAAGACAAAGAAGTTGAAAGCGTAATTTCTACGGACTATTTTTCTGATGGCTCTGGTCGCTCACCAAGATATTACCAACAAATTGCCATTAACAGAACTATTGAAGCAGTTGCAAAAAAGCAAGGCAGGATTCTTTTGGTCATGGCAACAGGAACGGGAAAAACCTATACGGCTTTTCAGATTATTTACAGACTTTGGAAAAGCGGAGCAAAAAAACGTATTCTGTTTTTGGCAGACAGGACTTCACTTATCGACCAAACTGCAAGAGGAGATTTCAGGCATTTTAAAGATGCAATGACAATCATAAAGCATAAACAAATTGACACAGCATACAATGTTTATTTAGCTCTTTATCAAGGTTTGTCGGACAGCAAAACTGATGATGCGTACAAACAATTCAGTCCAGAATTTTTTGATTTGATTGTAGTTGATGAGTGCCACAGAGGAAGTGCAAAAGAAGATAGCAAATGGCGTGAAATATTAGACTATTTCAAAACGGCTACTCATTTAGGTATGACGGCTACGCCAAAGGAAACTAACGAAACTTCAAACATTGAATATTTTGGTGAGCCCGTTTATACTTATTCACTAAGACAAGGAATTGATGATGGCTTCCTTGCTCCTTACAAAGTAATTAAAGTAACACTTGACATTGATGCCGAAGGTTGGAGACCACCAAAAGACTTTCTAGATAAATACGGAAATCCAGTTGAGGATAGAATTTACAACCGAACCGACTTTGATAAAAACATTGTTGTTGATGAACGCAGAGAATTAGTTGCAAAAAAAATAACAGAATTTCTAAAAGGAAATGACCGTTTTGCAAAAACAATTGTTTTTTGCATTGATATTGAGCATGCCGAAGGCATGCGAACCGCATTGGCTAACGCCAATGCCGATTTGGTTGCTCAAAACAATAAATATGTAATGCAAATTACAGGCGACAATGAAGAAGGAAAAAGAGAGTTAGACAGCTTTATAAATCCAAGTGAACGCTATCCAGTTATTGCGACAACTTCAAAATTGATGACTACTGGCGTTGATGCTCAAACTTGTAAACTTATTGTTTTAGATAGCAATATCGGTTCTCCAACAGAATTCAAACAAATTATTGGTAGAGGAACACGAATCAATGAAGAGTACGGAAAAACGTATTTCACCATAATGGATTTTAGAAATGTAACCAATCTTTTTGCAGACCCTAATTTTGATGGCGACCCTGTAATGATTAAAGATGTTACTGAGGATGATGATATTTCAGGAACTGATGATGAAACAACAGACGAGCCAATTGTAGATGTTGTTGATGGTGGTGACGTAGAGTTTCCACCCGAATATCCAACTGTTACTGGTGGTGGTTTCATTGTAGCAGAGCCAAACCCAAGAGAAAAAATAAGAGTGAACGGTGTTGAAGTTAGAATTGTAAATGAACGTGTTCAATATTTAGGAGCAGACGGGAGAATAATAACTGAAAGCCTAAAAGATTACACCAAGAAAAACGTAATTGAGAAATACGCAACGCTTGAAACATTTTTGAATTCATGGAAAAATGCTGATAAGAAAAAAGCAATCGTTGAAGCATTGGAACAACAAGGAATTTTCTTTGAAGCCTTAAAGGAAGAAATCGGAAGAGACTTTGACCCTTTTGATTTGATTTGTCATGTGGCTTTTGAAGCAAAACCATTGACAAGAAAGGAACGAGCAAACAATGTGAAGAAAAGAAACTACTTTACTAAATACGGAGAGAAAGCACAATCTGTAATTAAAAGTTTGCTTGACAAATACGCAGACGATGATTTGCTAACTATCGAGAGTTTAGATGTTTTGAAACTTGACCCATTAAACAAATTAGGTTCGCCACTTGAAATAATCAATGCATTTGGCGGTAAAGAAAATTACATACAAGCATTGAAAGAATTAGAAAACGAACTTTATAAAGTAGCATAAGAATGGCAAATGTTGGAGCTGTAATAAGCAGTATAAGAAATATAATGAGGCAAGACAGAGGTATCTCTGGCGATGCACAACGATTAGAACAATTGGGCTGGATGTTGTTTCTGAAAATAATGGACGACAAAGACCAAGAATTAGAGGTAATAAAAGACAATTATGTTTCAGTAATACCTGAAAAATTCCAATGGAGAAATTGGGCTTCAAACCCCGAAGGAATTACTGGTGACGAATTGATAAACTTCATTGATAGCAATGAACTAACAAACAAAGGTCTTTTTCTATCATTACGAGAATTGAAAAGCACAACGAATCCGAAACGTGCAATGATAGTGAAAGAAGTTTTTGATGGCACAAATAACTACATGAAAAGTGGTTATGAAATGCGTAAGGTAATCAACAAGCTAAATGAAATAGACTTTACAAAATCAGAGGATAAACACGTTTTTGGAAACATTTACGAAAGCATTTTACAGGAGTTAAGAGACGCAGGAAACAAAGGCGAATATTACACGCCAAGAGCTGTAACTCAATTAATGACCATGATGACCAATCCGAAATTGGGCGAAAAAGTGTTAGACCCTGCAGCTGGAACCGG
Organism: Empedobacter sp. GD03865; assembly: GCF_029840775.1. Lineage (NCBI taxonomy): Bacteria > Pseudomonadati > Bacteroidota > Flavobacteriia > Flavobacteriales > Weeksellaceae > Empedobacter > Empedobacter sp. GD03865. Next base: position 5,303 of record NZ_JAOCDF010000049.1, on the reverse strand, counting down.
TGGCTTCTTAACTGCTGCTATCGACCATGTAAGAGATAATTATGTAAAAACCGTTGATGATGAGGCTATTTTACAGACCTCAATTACAGGTTGGGAGCTAAAACCAGTTGCGTATGTGCTTGGTTTAACAAATTTGATACTTCACGAAATAGATGTTCCAGATTATCATTACATAGACAGTTTAAAGAAAGAGTACAATAGTATCGGTAAGAAAGACCAGGTTGATGTAATTCTTGCAAATCCTCCATTTGGGGCAAGTATTGCGGACGGAGTGGAAACCAACTTTCCCGCTAACTTTCGAAGTAAAGAGTCAGCACAGTTGTTTTTAGCGTTGATGGTTCAATTATTAAATAATAACGGCCGTGCTGCTGTTGTTTTACCAGATGGTTGTGTAAAAGGTGATGGTGCAAGAATTAGAGAGAGACTTTTAGAAACATGCAATTTGCATACTATTGTAAAATTACCAGAAACTGCTTTCTTTCCTGCAACGGTCAGCACTAATCTCCTTTTCTTTGAAAAAGGTGAACCAACAAAAGAAATCTGGTACTATCAACATAAGTTTCCCGAAAATCAAAAAAGCTACTCAAAAACGAAACCAATTGACTTTAAAGAATTCACGGACATTATTAACTGGTGGCACAATAGAGAAGAAAATGAAAATGCATGGAAAGTTAAGGTTGAAGATTTAGTTGATTTTGATTTAGACATCAAAAGGCAGGTCGTTTCAGAAAGAAAAGAAATCGATTTAACAAAAACTATTACGAACCTTAAAACGAAAACAGTTCAATTTCAAAATTTGATTAATGAATTTGAGCAAAAAACATTTTCGAATAAAAACGAAATAAAGCCAATCAAATCATTTTTAAAAAGAATTAAGAAACCAATTGACATTGAAGATGATGTGATTTACAAAAGAGTTACCATCAAAACTAATCACAACGGAATTAGTCTTAGAGATGAAGAAATTGGTGCCAACATTGGTACTAAAAAACAATTCACGGTAAAACCTAATCAATTCCTGTTGTCAAAAATTGATGCTCGAAATGGAGCGTTTGGAATTGTGCCCCCTGAACTGGATAATGCAATTATCACTGGCAACTTTTGGACTTATGAGGTTGATAAAAATATCGTTGATATTAATTGGTTCTTGTATTTCACGGAATCTCACCATTTTATAGATATATGCAAGACCGCTTCTACAGGCTCGACACACAGAAAATACCTTGATGAGACAAAGTTTCTCAATCATAAAATTAACGTACCTACAATTGAAGAACAACGTGCAATAGTTAACCAGATTCAAAATGTTAAAGAACTTCAAACATTGAATTTTGAAATTCAATTTGAAAACGATAACCTATACACTGGTGTACTTGATAGCTACTTTAAAGAAACTAACTAAAACAATAAAATGAAAAATATATAAGATTTTGGGGGCAGAGGGTCGAAATGATACGTTTTGCTAAATGGTACCACGTCTAGGACATACGCTAGCTGGGAAGGACAATACCAATTTCCAAATTTTCCTGCAAAGGAATTAATGAGGAAAGAGTTATCAACAGCGTAACAACTGTTGAAGCCCTGAAGTTGGTTCTGCGGATGGATTTTCTAAGCATATTTATTGTGTTTATGAATTTACTGACAAAGATAACAATTTCTATACCTGAGATGAGTAGCGTTGCCTCCCTCGAAAGAGGGTCAAAGCTTCGACAGAGCATGTACATTTTTAACCTGCTACTATTAGTATCTGCCCCCTCTTTTTAAACTTGATTAAATGGAATTACAAACGTGGTTTAAAACAAAGAAGTATCCTCATATTGGTTTACCAATTACAATCAAAGATTATAATTGGGTAAAGGAGTATGTTGAGAATTCTGAAAAAGTTAGAAAACATAGTTTCCTGCCGTTAATTCACAAATCAATTGTAAAAAGAAAATTTCGTACAGACCTATCAGCACCTGTTCAAAATCCAAGCGGTAAAAGAAAAAGAGTATTAGGCAAGCCAAAAGTTCGTGATATTTACTTTGCCTCACACATTGACTCATTAATTCTATCCAAGTACAATGAAATTTTAGCTAGTGCTTATGAGAAGTATATCGAAAATCTAAATTTTAATGAATCTGTAGTAGCATACCGCAAAATTCCAATTTCAAAGGGTTCTGAAAAGAATAAATGCAACATTGATTTTGCAAAAACTACTTTTGAATTTATACAAAAGAACAACACGAAAAAGCTTACTGCAATCGTTGCTGATGTCACTTCATTCTTTGATAATCTAAATCATAAAATCTTAAAAAAACAATGGACAAGGGTTCTGAATGAAACTACCCTACCCAAAGACCACTATAATGTATTTAAGGCTCTTACAAATATAAAGTACATTGAAGGCGACCAATTGTTTGAAAGCTACGGCAATACAATGATGGTTAAAAAGGGAATCCCAAATTCTTCACACAAAACCGAATTTGTAAGAAAGCAAATAAAGAACAGCAAATTTTTCAAAGAAAAAGGGGCTAGCCATTATTGTGAAAAAAAGGAGTTTCTAAAGAATAACCTCAATCTTGTTATTTCAAAAAACAATACAGAAGGAATACCTCAAGGAAGCCCGATTAGTGCAACATTGGCAAATATATACATGCTAGATTTTGACCAAGAAATCTTTGATAAAGTTTATTCCATTGGAGGGTTTTATCAGAGATACAGCGATGATTTAATAATTGTTTGCGAGCAAGAGCATGAAAATGAAATAATACAACTAATCAGAGATAAGATTGATACCCTAGTTGATTTGAAAATAGAACCAAGTAAGACTAAGGTTTTCCGTTTCGAAGAAATAAAAGGAAGGTTTACGGGGTTCGAGATAGATGAAAAACCGAGACACCAAATTTCAATAAGACTTTGGAATATTTGGGATTCTCGTTTGACGGACAAAGAGTTTTGATAAAAACTTCAGGTTTTTCAAAGTTTTATAGGTCAATGAAAAGTACATTTAAAAAATCAACCTCCTTAGCTATTCACAGTAAAAATCCTGACAAGAGTTTATTCAAGTCAAGACTTTATAAACGATTTTCTCATAGAGGTGCAAAAAGAAAACTTATTTATAGACCGTCAAAGGCGGACAAGACAGTTTACGAAAAAACAAACGAATACTATTGGGGAAATTATTTGAGCTACATTAACAAAGCAAATGACTCAATGAAATCAATAAACGGAGACAATTATGTTAAAAGACAAAGCAGAAGATTTTGGAAAAATTTCAATGACTTAATGAAATTCCATGAAGCAAGACTCAAATAACAAGCCAACGCTAAAGGCATACACATTTGCAAGCCCCACAAGCCAGCCCACAAGCCAAAGCTTGCAAAAGAGTGTGCCTTTCCAACCGCACAGACACAGCAACACAGCGGACAGACAAACCACGACCGAAAGAAGGGCAGCTTGTAACATCAGTTTTGCAAAATGGCGGGTTAAGTGCTTCTATGACAGCTTAGTGCAAGGTTTAAGTTCAGTTTTTCAATTGAAATTTTGTGCTGAAAATCCGCCACTTCGCAAAGCCGAGAACCGTTAGCGGAAATGCAAAACCGAACTCCTTTAAAAATAACTAAATAATTATGAATCCAAGATTTTATATTGAATCGATTACCTACAATAATGACCAAGTTTTACAATGTGATAAAAATGACATAATTGTATTTGTAGGTGCAAATAATGCTGGTAAAAGTGCGTCTTTGAAAGAAATTGCTCTAAAATTTCGTTCAAAAGCAACTTCCAGCAAAATAATTAAAGATATACAAATAGGAATTGAAGGAACTCAAGAATTATTTGCCGATTACATAGAAAAAAATTCTATAAAAAATAATAATTCAGGTTATCAATCATATTCAGGCTATGGTTATAATATCGGAGTTAATGATGTACAACATTATGTTAGAAATTTCCAAAATGGCATTGATGCCTTGTTTCCGATTTATGCAAATGTATTAAATACAGAGCAAAGACTTACGGCTTCAAATCCTGCTCAAAACATTCAGTTAACAAAAGAGTCAAATCAACATCCAATTCATTTTCTTCAAAAAAGTGATGAAATGGAAAAAAAATTTAGCGATTATTTTAATATTGCATTTGGAAAAGATCTAATAGTACATAGGAATGCCGGAACTATTGTACCATTATATGTAGGTAAAAAACCAATACCTAAAGAAGGTGAAGATAGAGTTTCAGAAGGTTATCTTAGAGAATTAGAAAAACTTGATTTACTGCACGAACAAGGTGATGGAATGAGAAGCTTTGTCGGTGTTTTATTAAATTCTTTTATTTCAAACCATAATATTTTATTTATTGATGAACCAGAGGCATTTTTACATCCACCTCAAGCAAAACTACTAGGTAAAATGTTAGCTCAACATTTACCAAAAGAAAAACAACTATTTTTGGCAACACATAGTGAGGATTTCTTAAAAGGAATATTGGATGGAAATCCAGAAAATTTAAAAATTGTGAGAATTAATAGAAATGAAGATACTAATAATATTAATGTTTTAAACAAAGAAGACATTGATCGTATTTGGAAAGACTCACTTTTAAGACATTCAAATATATTAAGTGGTCTTTTTCATACGAAAGTTGTTATTTGCGAAAGTGATTCTGATTCGAGATTTTATTCTGCAGTTCTAAACTCACAATTTTCTGAGGAAAACATTAATGTTCCTGATATTTTATTTGTAAATGTAGGTGGAAAACATAGAATTCCAGTAGCAATTACAGCACTAAACAAACTGAAAGTTCCTATAAAAGTTATTGCTGATTTTGATGTTCTGAATAATGAAGAGCCATTAAAAACAATTTATAACGAATTAGGTGGCAATTGGGATGATATAAAATCAGATTGGACTTTAGTTAAAATTGAAATAGACAAGAAAAGACCTGAATTTTTAGCTGAAGAAGTAAAGAAAGAAATCGTTGAAGTATTAGATAGTATTAGCGATCGAATATTTCCCAAACCAAAAATTTCTGAAATTCAAAAAATATTAAAAAAATCATCTCCTTGGACTGAAGCTAAAGAAGTAGGAAAAGCATTTATTCCTAGTGGGAATGCAACACAAGCCTTTGATAGAATACAACCCAAATTTATTGAGGTAGGCTTACTTATACCTGAATCAGGAGAACTGGAAAGTTTTGTAAAAAGTGTAGGAAATCATGGCCCTAAATGGCTTAATGAAGTATTACAAAAAGATTTAAAAAGTGATCCTGAACTATTAAATGCTAGGAATTTTGTTAATAAAATACTAGAATAATGCACTTCC
>NZ_JAOCDF010000048.1:0-13396 GCF_029840775.1 Empedobacter sp. GD03865 | reverse complement strand
TATTCTATCATTTCTTTTTAGTTTGATTACGATTTTTTCTTTTGGACAAGAAAAGATTACCGTCACTGGAAAAGTAACGGATGTACTTAATTTTCCTTTAACTGATTCTGAAGTTATTTTAGGCAATAAAGCCGATTCTACACAAATTTCTACTACATCTACAAATGATGATGGTACGTTCAAAATTGAAATTAATCTACAAGATAAACCTGTTTATTTAATTATTGATGATCCTTTAGAAGGCGTTTTCAAACAAAGTTTCGAATCGATCAAAAACAATATTGATCTTGGAACAATTATCATTAATCCGATGATTTATGATTTAGATGAGGTTGTGGTAACAAATGTGGAACCTATTGTTGTAAAACAAGATACAATCGAGTATAATGCTGATTCTTACAAAGTAAAACCGAATGCAAATTTGGAAGCTTTGTTGAGAGAATTACCAGGTTTTGAGATGGATGACAGCGGAAATATTACGGTAAATGGAAAAGATGTTAATGAGATTTTGATTGATGGTGAACCATTTTTTGGAACGGATGGAAAAGTTGCGTTAGAAAATTTACCTGCAGATATTATCAAAAAAATTCAGGTTTCGGATTATAAAACGAAAAATGAAAAATTCTCTGGGGAACGTTCTAAATCGGATAAATCTTCGCTAAATATTACCTTGAAAGAAGATAAAAAGAAAGGTTATATGCTGAAAGCAACAGCGGGTTATGGAACGGATAATCATTACGAAGGCAATTTGATGGCGAACTATTTTAAAGATAAAAAGAAAATTAGTTTGATTGGTTCTTCGACAGATATTGCAGCTTCTGGAATGACAAGCGGTGAAGGTTCGCGTGGTCGTGGTGGAATGGGAAGAAGAGGTTCTGATGGTGTAATAACAAATACTTCAATTGGATTGAATTATAACGATCAATTAACTGATAATTTGAAAATTGGAGCTGATTATCGTTTGAATCATTCCTTTACGAAAAACGATCAATATCAACATGTAGAAAACTTTTCTCCAAAAAATATTTATACTTCTGATGCGAATTCTAAAACTAAAAGTGAAACGTATGGTCATAATTTTGGAACAAATTTAGAATGGACGAAAAACAATACAAAAATTTATTTTTATCCATCGTTTAGTAATTCTTCGTCTACAAATTCATCAATTTCGGATAGTAAAACATATTCAGATTTGGGTGATTTGAGAAATCAAATGAATCAAACTTCAAATGGAAAATCAAGCTCGAATACATTTAATACATTATTATCACTTAATCAAAAATTCAAAAATAAATCTTATTTAGACTTTAATTCAAGTATTTCGATTGGTAAAACAGATCGAAATTCGTTCATCAATTCGACAACTTTATATACAAATGATTCTATTGCGGATATTTATAGAAACATCAATGAGAAAAATATTTCGAAAAATAATCAATACAATTTTGATGTAAAATATACGTATCCAATTACAGATTCTTTGAAAATCGCCGTTGGTTCTGCTTATAATTTAACTGATTCTGAAACCAATAATAGAACGTGGAATTATAATGATGTAACGGGAGAATATGACAATTTGAACAATGATTTGACGCGTTTTTATTCAACCAAATTGAATGAATTTAATCCGTATGCTCAATTATTATTGAACAAAAATAAAATTTCGGCAACAGTTCGTTTTGGTGCAAACATCTACAATCAACAAAATTTTGGAACGTTTAAAGCAGATGATTACAGCTCAACTCAAAACAAAACTTTACCAGATATTTCGGGAAATATTCGTTATCAAAACGGAAACAACTCACTTTCCTTAATGTATAATTATCAGACAAGTTTGGCTTCGACATCACAAGTTTTACCAATTTTAGACGAAACTGATCCGTTAGATGTTTTCAAAGGTAATCCAGATCTTGATCCCAATAAAGCACATCGAATCAATTTGATGTTTAGCAATTTTGATCGTAAAACTCGTCAAGGATTTAATGCTAACTTAGGTTATACGTACAACGAATCAAATATTGTTAATTACACCGAAATGGATTATTCGATTTATAAACGAACAACAACATACGAAAATGTAAAAGGAAATTATCGTCTAAATGGTAACTTTTTCTTTAATAAACAATATCAAAAAGGTATCAATAAATTTAGGGTAAATGTAGGAATGTCGGCGAGTTATGCTTTAACGCAAGGCTTTAGAGATGCGGTAAAATACGAGCAATATAATACAACTTTATCACCTACATTGAGATTAAATTGGGATTATGGTGATTATTTGACAATTTCACCTTCTTATCGTTTGAACTTTACAAATTCTAAATATGTCAATTACTCAATTGATAATCAAAATAATATTACGCACAATTTCGGAATTAAAACTATTTCTACTTTTCCTAAAAATTTGACTTGGACAAATGATTTCAGTTACAATTATAACTCGAGAATGGCAGCAGGTTTCAAGCGTGATTTCTTTTTGTGGAATACAAGTTTGATGTATCGTTTCTTCGATGATAAATTGGAAGCTGGTGTTAAAGTTTACGATTTATTGAATCAAAATAACAGTTATACGCGTACAATTACAGCAGAATCAACAATCGATCAACGCAATAATATTCTGACTCGTTTTGTGATGTTCTCGTTAACATTCAACTTAAATCAGTTTGGTGGAAAATCTACAAAAGGTGAAGATGGAGACCGACCAAGAGAAAGCGGTGGAATGCGAAGAATGTAAATGCAGTAGTAAAATAACAAAAAAACGGCTCAAAATTGAGCCGTTTTTTTGTTAATCATCTTTATCAACTCCTGTTTTTTTGTTGATATTTTCTTGTATTTTTTGATAATATTCATTCTCAGTTTTATCAAATTCTGATATCGAAATTACTCTTCCTTTCGTTGGTTTTGGTTTGTCATGTTGAATTTATTTCAACATCACATATTGTTTATGATGAGAATGAAACGAATTCAGATTGATATTACGAATAATTTATTCTAAAATATATTTCAATTTATAGCCAAACATTCCACGATCTTTGATCATGTCTGCAACACCTTCTGGACATTCATTTTCCCAATCTTGCTCAGCATTTGCAATTTTTTCTAAAATTCGACGCGAATAAGAATCTAAATAACTTCTGTTGTAATTCAAAATATCTTGAATTCTTCCGTTATACAAGAAATATTTGTACAATTCGTGCACGCTATCACTTACTTGTAGATTTTTCGACGTCAACAAAATATCTTTTTCTTTGTCTAAATATGGATACAAATAAACTTTTACATTTTTCTTGAATAATTTTCCGAAAGCTTCCATAATTCCGCCAGGTAAATCGGCATAATATTGCTCATTGAAAATTTCGACCAAATTATTAACACCCATCGCTAAACCAACTTTGGTTTGATTTCGAGTAAATTTCGAGAAATAATCAACTAATTTATAATATTCAGAAAAGTTAGAAATGATAACATTGTAACCTAAACTACCAATAATATCAGCGCGATCTAAAAAATCTCGTTCATTCAATTCGCCTTCAAAACCAGAAGCAATCAAGTTAGAAAGCGTAATCTCAAATAAAATTTCGGTATTATCTGTTCTAACATCATCTTCTTGTTTGAAAATTTCTAAACCACCTTTGAACATGTCCATATTTACATTCATAAAAGGACGGAAAGAACCACGAACAGCGAAGATATTTTTCTTGTATAATAAATCGGCAGGTAAAATATTTTTTCCTTGTGGATTGAAAACCGCAACATCAGTCATTCCATTTTTAACCAATTGAAGAGACATTAAACGATTATCAACATATTTGAATTGTGGTCCACGAAAGTTAATCATGTCAATTTCTAACTGATCTTTATCCAACGTATCGTATAAAGATTTGATTAATTTTCGAGGATTATCGTAGTAATAATAAGCACCATAAATCAAATTAACACCCAAAACACCTAAAGTTTCTTGTTGCAATTGAGCGGTATTTTCTTTGAATTTTACATGAAAAATAATTTCGTTTGCTTTTTCTTCTTCTGCATTCAATTTGAAACGTAAACCAATCCAACCTTGACCTTCATTTTTCTTCGAATAATCAATTGTTGTCACTGTATTTGCGTACGTAAAAAATGCTTTTTCTTTGTAGTGATCGTGGACTAGACGCTCTTTCATCAATTCCATCTCATGATCCAACATTTTTTTAAGGCGAGCTTGTGTCACATAACGACGATTTTCTTCTACACCATATATAGAATCGGACATTTCTTTGTCATAAGCACTCATCGCTTTTGCAACAGTACCCGAAGCAGCACCTGCGCGATAAAAAAAACGAACGGTTTCTTGACCTGCTCCAATTTCTGCAAAAGAACCGTATATTTTCGGATTCAAATTGATCTCTAAAGCTTTTTGTTTAGGAGTAAGAACTTGTTCTAATGCCATATTTTAATTTCAAATAGTTTGTGGTAAATTTACCAAATCATTATGGCTAAATCAAATATAAGAATACATTTTTTAGGAACTGGGACTTCACAAGGAATTCCGATTATTGGTAGCGATCATCCGGTATGTTTGTCAACAAATCAAAAAGATAAACGTTTGCGTTCTTCTTTGTTGTTAGAAAAGGATGGAAAGATTATTACGATAGATAGTGGACCAGATTTTAGACAACAAATGTTGCGTTATAATGCGCAAAGGTTAGATGGAATATTATATACACATGAGCATAATGACCATGTTTTAGGATTGGATGATATTCGCCCGCTTGTTTTTAAATCTGGAGAGGATATGAATGTCTATGGTTTGAAACGCGTGTTGGATGAATTACATAATCGTTTTCCATATATGTTTGCTGAACATAAATATCCTGGAGTACCAACGGTAATAGAGAATGTTATAGAAGATGAAAAATTTTCGGTTGCTGGATTTACGATTGAACCAATTAAAGTTCTACACGGACCCTTGCCTATTTTGGGATATTTAATTGATGATAAAATTGCTTATTTGACGGATGTAAAAACGATTCCAACAGAATCTCTTGAAAAATTACGAGGAGTAGAAGTTTTAATCATTAGTGCGCTGCGAGTAGAACAAGAACATTTTTCGCATATATTATTAGATGAAGCAATACGATACTCGGATTTAATAGGCGCAAAGCAGACATATTTTACACATATTTCGCATCATTTGGGATTTCATGATGAAGTAGAGGAAAAATTACCAAAAGGTAAACATTTGGCTTACGATACGTTAGAAATAATTCTGTAAAAAGTTTAAAAAATAGTTGGAAAAATAAATAAACTAACATTATATTTGCAGTCCATAAAGGCTCGGATGGCGGAATTGGTAGACGCGCACGACTCAAACTCGTGTTCCTTTGGAGTGTGGGTTCGATTCCCACTCCGAGTACTAAGCAAAAGCTCGAAACATTAGTTTCGAGCTTTTTTTATTTACATTCTCCTTCTTGTATAATTTTTACTTCAAATTTTCGGGCTCTATCATCTATAAAAGTAGCTTCATTTTCATAAAACTCAGGAAGTTTGTAATGTGTATTATCCAGCCAACCACCATTTGGCCAATCAATTTTATGTAAATAATTATTTTTCGCAGTTATAGTTAATCGATATGTCTTGGTTGATTTGTTCGTTATAACCTTGACATTCGCACAATATTTTCCATCTTCAATGTGATCATTTATGTTGTGAAAATCTGAAGATGACGAACAACTATAAATGATAGTAAAGCAAAAAAGTAAAACTATATTTTTCATAATCTTTCTATTTAATCTTCGCTTAACAATCTAATGATATTCTGTTAAGCTTTGAGTTTTATTTACTGTATACATTTGCAGTAACAAAATCCTCATGTGTTAATTTATATCATTTCTCAAAATTACTTCTCTTTTCGGGAAGTTTTTTTGTTTTTACATAAAAAGTACAAGACTAACCGCCATTACAAACATACCGATTACAATTCCGTAAGTTGATAATTTTTTTCCAGCGTATTCGTTTGCCGTCGGAATTAATTCATTGATCGAAATATAAACCATCATCCCTGCGACGCTCGCGAAAATTGCCCCGAAAATTGATTCATCAAAAAATTGTAACAATACAAAATAGCCAATTAATGCGCCAATAGGTTCTGTTAATCCTGATAAAAAAGAGTATAGAAATGCTTTTTTTCTATTTTTTGTAGCGTAATAAATAGGGATTGCAACAGCAATTCCTTCTGGAATATTATGAATGGCGATGGCAGATGCAATAGAAATTCCGTAAGTTGGATTTTCTAATGCTGACAAAAAAGTTGCTAATCCTTCAGGGAAATTATGAATTGATAAAGCTAAAGCAGAAAACAAACCTAAACGCAATAATTTCTGATCGTTTGTCTCTGTTTTATTTTCATCGCAATGATGATGAGGCAATATTTTATCGATTAAAATGATGATTAAAATTCCTGCAAAAAATCCCAATAATGTATAAGTGTAACATAATTTTTCTCCAAAAACACTTAATAATGATAATTTAGCTTTTGTTAAAATTTCTACAAAAGAGACATAAAGCATTACACCAGCAGAAATTCCCAACATTACGCCTAAGAATTTTGGATTGAATTTTTTGTACAATAAACATAAAAGACTTCCTATTCCAGTGCTGATTCCGGCAAGAAAGGTTAAACTAAAAGCAAATATTAGCGGATTTGAAAACATTAATTTTAATAAATAAGTTAGATTAATCTAACAAATATAATCTTTTCATTGTTTTGAACCAAGATAAATTAAGAAACCAACAAATTTCAATGTAATTTATCAGTTGTTGTAAATTATGAAAAGGATAAACTTATTTTTGTTGTATTAGTTTTTATTCAGATGGAACTTTTAGACGAAAATATTCAAAGCGATGTGTATCGCTCAATGCTCGAAATGATTGCCAAATTGGGACTTTCGAGTTATTCTACCACAATAATGACAACAATTGTTCTATCAATTTTGTTAGTTATTATATTGTATGCGATCGATTTTTTATTGCGAAAAGTGCTATTACTTGTTTTAACAAACTTTATTGCAAAAAGTAAAACAAAGATTGACGATTTATTAATCAAGAACAGGGTTTTACAATTCGCAACACATATTGTTCCTGTAATTGTCGCCAAAGAATCGATCCCACTTATCTTCAAAGGATTTCCTAATTGGATCAAAATTGCGATGCAAATTACAGATATTGCATTGGTAATTGCTGTTGGATTGTTGTTTAATGCAATTTTTAAAACGTTCAGGGATTTTCTTCGAGGTAATAAATCTTTTTCGGATAAACCAATTGATAGTTATCTGCAAGTGATGAATATTTTAGTTTTCTTTGTTTGCGGAATTCTAATTTTTTCGATTGCGACAGGAAAATCGCCTATTACATTTTTGGTTTCTTTGGGAGCGGCTTCGGCGGTTTTGATGTTGGTTTTTAAAGATTCGATATTAGGTTTTGTGGCAAGTATTCAGGTTTCGATGAATGATATGGTGCGCGTTGGAGATTGGATTGAAATGACAAAATATGGCGCAGACGGAAATGTTACCGAGATTAATTTAGGAACGGTAAAAGTTCAGAATTTTGATAAAACAATTACAACAATTCCGACGTATGCCTTGGTTTCAGATTCGTTTCGTAATTATCGCGGTATGCAAAATGCTGGTGGACGCCGCATTAAACGTTCGATAAATATTAAAATGAATTCGATTCGATTTTTGACAGAAGAAGAAATTGAAGAATTGAAAAAAATCCGCATGTTACACGATTTTATTGTGGATAGAACGAACGAAATCAATCAATATAATGTATCGAATAAAGTTGATCCAACGATTTTAGCGAACGGAAGACGAATGACGAATATTGGTCTTTTTCGACAATATATCAAGACATATACCTATAATAGCCCAAAAATCAGAACAGATTTGATGTTCGAGGTTCGACAACTTCAACCAACTGAACATGGTTTGCCAATTGAGTTATTTATGTTTACAAATACAACGGTTTGGAACGAATATGAAGTGATTATGGCTGATATTTTCGATCATATTATTGCGGTTGTTCCATATTTCCATTTAGAAATTTTCGAGTCGCCTTCTTCGGATGATATGCGTGTTATTGCAGAAGCTATAAAAGCTAATAATTAACAAAGAAGCTGAACATTAATGTTCAGCTTCTTTGTTTTCGTTTGGTTTTTCCATCAAATTAACCATCAAATTTTTTAGTTTTTGATACATAAAAGAAGTTAATAAGATTAAAATTCCTAAAACAATAAAAGATATTATTCTGAAAATATTGCTCATTTCCCAAACATCTACGAAATATAATTTTAGAATAATCAATCCAAATAATATAATTCCAACAATAGGAAAACCTTTCAGTTGCTTTCTTAATCCGAAATAAATCAATACAAATCCTAAAACTGCCCAAATAATTGGCAATAATATCATTCGGAAAATATCGGCTTGATGCGAAAAATTAGATGAACTTTCGTCGAGTGTTATTAACATAAAACCATTGTATTTCTCGAAACTAATCACATAAACCAAGACAAACATGCTGATGATTTGTTTTGCTTTGGAGCTTTGGAAATCGCTACTTTTTACAACAAAATAAATAATGTAAGCTGTCGGAATGAGATAACTCAAATAAAGAAAATAACTACCGATGTTGTAATTTGTTTTGCTTGGTAACAACGGAATTTCGGCAAACATTGGTAAAAATAGAATGCAAAAAGCCGCAGAAATTTGTAAAACAAGTTGCAAAGCATTTCCTAAATTTAGTTTTTCGCGCAGTGCTAAAACAAAAGCAATAAAGAATAATGTATAAATCAATACATAACTTACAATCATCATAAAGTTGAAATAAGGTTCGATTTGGTAAATTAATTCGAACAAAATTCCTGTGTACATCAATAAAAGAGATGTTGAGATGAAAATAAATTTGGAATGATTGAGCTTAAAACCTAAAAATTGTTCTTCTGTTTCAAAATCTTTCATCAAATAAATATTTGCAATCGAACAAACTAAAGCAATAAAACTTGTGATGAAAACGTGATTGAAAATTACGACTAAATGTTTTTCAGTATCAATATAATCAAACCAATTGACGCATAAAGCAATCAATAAAAAAGGAAACATGGCAATGAAAAAGACTTTGAAAATGTTTTCTTTACTTTTTTTCCAAAGAAACAGTAATAAGGTTGATTCAATCGCGAAACAAATCGAAACGACATTTGCTTTAAATTGTAAGGCAATTGTAGTTGTGATAAGCGCAATGCTCAAACCGATTAAGGTATTTTGTAATAAATTATTTTTAGATGTTTTGTAGATGTAAAATGCTCCGAAAGCGTTTATCAATCCAAATAAGAAAGCTATCAAACCATTATTATTTCCAACAATAAAATAATAAACCGAAGAAATTAAAACGGTTGATAAAATGGTATTGAAAATTAATAATAGACAATTCCAAACCGAAAATTCTCCTTTTTTGAAATAATTCAGCAAACTTGTTACTGTAAAAATAATGTAAAGCAAGCCAAAGAAAAGATATTGCGTTGAGGTTTTGGAATCGTCAATCCACGCAATACTATATATAAAGGTAAAAGCAAATGTGATAAATGAAATGATTTGCCAGTTTTTTCGCCAAGCCATGTACAGCATACTTAGATTCAGAATTGTTAAATAACCAAACAGAAATACAAAATTGCTTTCTCCTGTACTAATCATTAACGGAGCGGTAAAACCACCAATAATCGAGAAAATGGCTAAAACTTGTCGATTATATAACATTGCCATCACGATAGAAAAAATCGTCACAATTGTTAATAATCCAAAAGTGGTATTCTGAGAAAGTAAATGATATTCTCGGAAGGCGATGGTTAAGGTGAAATATAAAACGGTTAATCCGCCACCAATTAAAATGGAAGAAAAGATTTCAAAATTTTTCCGAATAAAATGAGCAATTCCAATAATTCCTAAACCAACTCCAATTCCAATCATTACTCGTAAAGTTTCGTTGATCCAATTTTGATCAATTGCATATTTTACGAAATAAGCAATTCCCAGAACTAAGGTTACAATTCCGAAAATCGTCAAGAAATTGTCTTTGATAAATGCAATTGCATTGTTGAGATTTTTATCAAAACTGCTTTCAGTTGTTGTCTTGGTGGAATTTCGTCAAAAATACGTTTTGGCGTTTCGATTTTATGATAGGAAACAACTTCTGGTTGAGGTTCAATTTTTTTCTCTTCAACTATTTTAGGTTGCTCAATAATTGGTTTTGATTCAGTTTTAATTTCTTTTGCATCCAATTGCTCTTGTAAATGCTTTAGCTTAGTTTCTTGATAATCAATTTGTTTTTTTAGTTTCGAAACTTTATTAAACAAAATAACAATCAATACGAATATAATAATGGCAATTAAAAATTCCATAAAGTGTTTTTTAGGTAAATTGAAGTTAAGCTTTTTTTCAGAAAGCCTAAAATTTTGTTTTGCATATACCAAAATCATTCTGTTTTCGTTATTCTACAAAATCTTTATTTTTGCTAAATGTTTAAAAAGCTAAGTACATTATTGTTTATCGCGCTATCGACTTCGATTTTTGCGCAAGATGGAACGCGTGTTTATGAGTTTTTGAACATTACAACTTCTCCACGTCAAGCGGCTTTGGGAGGAAATGCAGCAACTTCTTGGGATGCTGATCCAAATTCTTCTTTGTGGAATCCTGCTTTGATGAACCGAGAAATGCACGGTCAATTTGGAATCAATTACGTCAATTATATTGCGGATGTAGATTTCGGAACATTTTCGACGGTTTATGAAATCGATCAAGAAAATTTTGTTTCTGTTCATGGTCAATATGTTGATTATGGAAAATTAATTGGAACTGACGAAAATGGAAATGTGACAGGGAATTTCAAAGCAAATGATGCCGCAATTACAGTTGGTTATGCACGTGTTTTGGGTGATTATTGGACAGTTGGAGCAAATTTAAAATATATTAATTCTACAATAGAATCATATAAATCTTCTGCAATTGCTGGAGATATAGGTCTTTCGTACCACGATTTCGATAAAAATATCAATGTTTCGTTGGTTGTGCGCAATATCGGTCAACAAATTCAAACGTATAATGGCAAAAAAGAAGACATGCCAACGCAAGTTAATTTGGGAATTTCTCATCGATTAGAACATGTTCCGTTAGAATTTACGTTTTCTTTGCACGATTTACAGAAGTTTGATATTTCCCAACCTTATAATAAAAACGGACAAGAAGTTTCTGCTGGAAGAAAAATGATTGATCACCTTTCGGTTGGAGCAGAATTATTTCCAGAATCAGATTTTAATATGCGTTTAGGTTATAATTTCAAACGTGGAAATGAATTAGCAGCCGAAGGAATTCGCTCTTTATCTGGTTTAACGTATGGTTTTGGAATCCGTATAAATGCTTTTCGATTCGAGTTTAGTCATGCGAATTACCACAAATCTGGAGGTTCTAATCACTTTGGTTTGATTCTCAATTTAGACCGAATTATTCAAGGTCGAGATTATTGGAGAAGTAATCCTTGGTTATAAAAACTTTTCAAACAACTATAAAATCTTATCTTTGTCTTCAATTCTATATAGATGAAAGAAAATTTAATTATTGCAATCGACGGATATTCTTCTACAGGAAAAAGTTCGATGTCAAAAATTATTGCAAGAAATCTTGGTTATACACATATTGACAGTGGCGCAATGTATCGCGCTGTGACTTTGTATGCGTTTCAACATCAGTATATTGTCGATAATAAAATTGATTTCCAAACATTAATAACCAATTTATCTGACATTAAGATAGAATTTAAACAAGATCCAACGACTCAAAAGAATCTTACCTTTTTGAATGGTGAAAATGTAGAAGCAGATATTCGTACGATGGAAGTTTCTAAAATGGTTAGTCCAATTTCTGAGATTCCTGCTGTTCGCGATTATTGTGTAGCGCTTCAACAGCAAATGGGAGAAAAAGGAGGTATTGTGATGGATGGTCGCGATATTGGGACAACAGTTTTTCCAAATGCAGATATCAAAATTTTTGTTACAGCTTCACCAGAAGTTCGTGCGCAACGTCGCTTTTTAGAATATCAACAACAAGGGAAAAATATTTTTCTGGATGAGGTGTTGAAAAATGTGAACGAAAGAGATTATATAGATTCTCATCGCGCATATTCTCCACTTCGTAAAGCAGATGACGCAATAGAAGTTGATAATTCGAACATGAATTTAGAAGAAACGGTGAATAAAGTGATGGAGATTATCAATTCTAAAAAATAGAATCCTCTGTTGCGGTTGTAAATTCTTCCAAAAATTTCATTCCTCGGTAGGAGTTTCCTTTTAAGTTTAGTTTAGGACTCCAAACCGAAACAATGTAATATTTAGGCATAATTGCAACAATTCCTCCGCCAACACCACTTTTGCCAGGTAATCCAACTCGAAAAGCAAATTCGCCAGATTCATCATAGAAACCGCAAGTTTGCATAATAGCGTTGATTCTTTTTGTTTGACTAATGTTGAAAACTTGATAATCATCAAACAAGTTTTTTCCTTTATTGGCCAAAAAAGAAAAAGTTTTACTCAATTCCATACACGACATTTCAATCGAGCAGATATAAACATACAAATCTAGAACTTCGTCAGGAGAATTATGAATGTTGCCCAATGATTTGATAAAATTTGTCAAAGCTGCATTACGATAAGCGGTAGAAAATTCACTTTTTGCAATTTTATCAGAATATTGAATAGAATAATTACCAGAAACCTTTTTAATAAAATCCAAAAAATATGCTTTCGGATCATCACAAATATCAATTAAGATGTCGCAAACCACTAAAGCACCTGAATTAATAAATGGATTTCTAGGAATTCCTTTGTCAGTTTCTAATTGTAACAATGAATTAAAAGGCGTTCCCGAAGGTTCTACATCAACTCTTTCCCAAATTTTCTCGCCAATTTCTCTATAAACTAAAGCCAAAAGCAACACTTTTGAAATACTTTGAATCGAGAATTTTTCTTCACAATCACCAAATCCAAATTGAAGTTGATCCGTAAACAATAAAGAAACTCCAAATTTCTCGCCATCTATTTTAGATAATTCTGGTATATAGTTCGCCGTTTCACCCAAATTCTCTTCTTCAATTACTTTTAGGTAAATCTTATTTATTATCTCAAAATATTCTTTTTCTTTCGAAATCATAGCGCATATTATATATAGTATGAATGTAAATCTATTTTACACGTTAAACAAAATTAAAAATTTATTTATTTTTTTGAATAAACCATTCTCGCTTTGCGACAATTTCTCCCGAATAGTTAACTCAAAAGTATCCATTTTACTTTTCTTTTTGGTAAGAAAAGCAAAAC
>NZ_JAOCDF010000047.1:0-14628 GCF_029840775.1 Empedobacter sp. GD03865 | reverse complement strand
AATAAAGCTCAAGAATTTATTTTCTTGAGCTTTTTTTATGCTCTAAATAATTATATCTTTATCCTCATAATAAAGTACGTTTTTATCACATGATTCAAAAATCATTTCTAAGAAAGACACTCTTTACTCTTACCTTTTTACCTTTATTTTCGTATAGTCAAGAATCGAAAAGTTCGGATGATTTATTTCAAGAAGCACGTCACAAAGCTTTCGAAGAAAAAGATTATGCAACTGCCAAGAAACTTGCATTACAAGCTTTAGATCAATCTCCGGAATATACAGATATCGCTGTTTTTTTGGGACGAATATATACATGGAATGATGAAACCGAAGAAGCGAGAAAAGTTTTTCAGAATGTTGAAAAAAACATGGATCCTTCTACCGATTTTTATTTAGCTTACACGTCACTTGAATATTGGAATGATAATTATACAGAAGCCGTTTCTATCATTGATCGTGGATTAATTAAATATCCTAAAAATGAAGAATTATTGTTGTTAAAAGCTAAAGTTCTTAATTCAAACAATGCTTATGAAGAAGCTTCGAAAACAATCAAAGAATTATTAGCAATTAACCCTAAAAATACGGAAGCGCGCGAATTAGCAAATCGAATCGAAATAAATAATACTAAAAATGCGATTAGTGTAAATTATAATTACTCACATTTTGACAAGCAATTTACAGATGATTGGCATCAAGTTTCGGTTAGTTATAAAAGACAAACTTCGATTGGTTCATTGATCTTTAAAGTAAATTACGCAAACAAGTTTAAAGATAACGGTGTTCAATACGAAGTAGAAGCTTATCCAAGACTTTCTAATACATTTTACATGTACGTTGGCGGTGGATATTCGGATAGTGATGGAATTTTCCCTAAATATCGCACAGGAGCATCTCTTTACGCTAATTTACCTAAAAGTTTTGAAGCCGAGTTAGGTTATCGTCAACTTCATTTTTCGGATGATGTTTGGATGTTTACAGGATCAATTGGGAAATATTATAAAAATTATTGGTTCAATTTACGTGCATTTGTAACACCAAGTAACAACAATATTTCGCATTCGTATACATTCACAACTCGTTATTATACTGGCGATGCAAGCAATTATTTAAGCTTAGCTATTGGTACAGGAATTTCACCAGAAGATTTTAACAACAATCTTTTAGAAGATACAACTTACAAACTGAAGTCCTTCAAAATTGGAGCAGATTATAATTTTTCGATCAGTGAATTAAACTTAATTTCAATTGGTGCGAATTATTACAATCAAGAATATCGTCCAAATCAAAAAGGAAATCAATTTGATGTAAGCGTTTCGTACAGCCGAAAATTCTAATTGATATAACGATTAAATATAGAATCAGGAACCATTTTTTGAGTATTTTTCAAAGAATGGTTTTTTGTTTTAAAGCTTTTCAATCGATTTTTCAACTCTGTTTCCATCTTCGAATTTTGTTCAACATCTTCGGTTAAATTCTTTTCAATTCGATATAACTTCCCTCCTGACAAATGATAATTTTGAAAAACATAATCATCTAAAATATTTTTATTCTGCATTAACGGAACGCCTTGTTTTCTGAAATTCGCTTTACCGTTTTCTAAATTCTGTCCCATCCAAGTCACATAATTCGGTAATTTCAGTTTATATGAATATCTAAAATATGTCACAAAAGTTGGTGCAACATCAAAATGCGTCACAATATTTGACATCTTTTTCGGTGACTTTAACAAAGGAGAATAAACAATAATCGGAACATGAAAACGATCAATCTTTGTTTCCATCGGTACTTCTGGCATTCGATGATCTCCAGTAATCACAAAAATAGTTTGATTAAAATCTGAACGTTTTTGATAAGCTTCGAAAAAGTTTTTTACAGCTTCATCAACACTCAAAAAAGTCACCAATTGTTGTTTATATTTTTTTACTGTCGTCAAAGTTGTCGCATCATAATTTCGAGATTTAATCAACGTTTCAAACTGTTTATTATATTTCTCAACATTGTTTATTAAGAAAGGACTATGCGTCGCTAACGTCATCAAAACATTAAAATATGGTTGATTATTTTCTTTTTGCGTTGCTAAATATTTTTTAAACACTGAATGATCGTCAAATCCCCAAGAAAATCCATTATTCGACGGAATTTTTGCATAATTATTTTCGTAATCATTTTCATCAATAATTGTTTCAACACCCGAATAATTCAAGTATTTCGACATAAAATCGAAATCAGCATCGCCACCGTAAAAGTACCCCGTTTTATAACCATTACTTTTCAACAAATTATACAAATTGTAATGTTGAGGTAAACTCTTTTGTTCCATAAAACCATTTTCAGCAAATGGCAAAGAACCCGTCAATCCAGGTAAAACTCCATATGTTCTTCCCGTCGTGCTTAATCCATTTTCCCAATACAAACCCTTTTTCGAAAGCTGATCGATATATGGTGTAAAAGAACCTAAATATGCACCTTCGTTACTAAAAGCTCGTCCCAAACCTTCAATCACAATAAAAACAACATTCGGTTTTTCTGTTGTTAGATTAAATTGATCCGCAAAGAAATTTTTGTTCTCGTCTTGATACAAAAATGGATAATTGGTTTTATCAAAATAATGTCGATTATCTTCATTATTTGAACTCGAATTTGAGTTTAAAAAGTCAATTTCCGAAAGTTTATCTTCTGCATATTGTTCAATCGAATTTGAGAAAAAATAAGAAGATTTACTCGAAATTAGATTAGATGAAAACTCATCATTTTGAGTGCTTTTTAAATACAAATTAATTGGTATAATAAACGATAAAAAACTCAAAATTATTAATGGTAATTGAAGAATTTTTTGATTGATTTTTAATCGATAACCGAAAATAAATATCGTTGTTAAAATAGCAATTACAGCGATTGATAAAAGAATATTTGTAACATTTACAACACCTGATGCTCCAATAATTAATTTCAATTCTTCGAACGTATAAGAAAACAAATCTGAACCTAATAAATTGAGCGTTGTTTGAAAATATTTAATCAATAAAACATTTGAAATGATTAAAAAAGAATACGCAAAAATGATCCATTTTTTCGCCCAACTTATCGAATAAAATTGCAGTAAAAAATATGCAAAACTTACCACAAAAATACTATCTAAAGCAAAATCGATATTATGTATGAATAAGTCAAAAAATAAAGTTTGATTAGAAGTTGTTGTAAGATTTTCTTGATAAAGATAAAATTCAAGAATTGTTGACAATCCAAAAAGTAACAAATAAACCAACGAAATAAACGTAGTTTGCTGAGCCAAATTTACAAATCCAAGTTTCAGTTTTTGCCAAATAGATAATTCTTTCGCTTGATTTCCTCCAAAACCTTGTCGCGTCATTTCTCCCCACGAATTATTTTTCAGAAAGAAATCCTTCACGCCTTTCACTCCTGACAACACAACCAACGGATGAAATGTAAAAGGCTCTATAAACGCCGTAAAAAATAACTTCGGAATATCACCTTTCTTGTAATAAACGTTATACGTCATCAAATCAATCAGAATAGCATAAATCGAATATAAAATTCCATAAAGCAATACAAAAGCCATTAAAGGAAAGAAAATATGCCAATTAATTAACCCTAAAAAGAATAAAACAACGAAAATGATCCAACCAATGTATTCGATAATCGGTCCTAAAAATTCGAAGAAAAACCAATACGGATAACTCATCATTCCAAGTTTTCCATATTTCGGATTGAAAAATAAAATACGATGCTTCCACAAGGTTTCTATCGTTCCACGCATCCAACGATTGCGTTGTTTTGTTAAAATTTCTTTACTTTCTGGCACTTCTGTCCAACAAAGCGGATCGGGAATATTCACCACTTTATAGGCCAATTTTTGTTCGTGCATATAACGTCGCATTCGCACAACAAGCTCCATATCTTCACCAACTGTATCGTGATCGTAACCGCCACACTGGAGTACAATTTCACGATCAAAAGCACCAAAAGCACCCGAAATCAGCATCAAACCATTGGCGCGCGACCACGCCATTCTTCCCAAAAGAAATGCTCGAATATATTCTAACGCTTGCGCTCTTCCTAAACGAGTTTTTGGCAAATTAACATCGACAATTTTACCATCTACAATTGTACAATTATTCGCCAAACGAATTACGCCTCCACATGCAATTACTTTTGCTTTTGCTTCATCCATAAAAGGTTTCGCAAGCTTCAGAATCGCATCTTGTTCTAAAATACAATCGACATCAATACAAACAATATAATCGTTTGCTGCAATATTAATTCCGACATTTAGCGCATCCGATTTTCCTCCATTTACTTTGTCAACAATAATTAATTTCTTGAAAACAGGATTTGTACTTTTATAAATTGCATTAATTGGTTTCGTTTCTATATTTCCTTCAACGAAATAATCAATTTTAATCAAATCATACGCTTCAATTAATCGTTGCAACGAATCATCTTTGGAACCATCATTTACAATAATAATTTCGAGCTGATTGTAATACAACGACAACAAAGAACGCACGTTCTCCACAATCGTTGCACCTTCGTTATAAGCGGGCGCAATAAGGCTAAAAGTAGGCGCATTTGGCGATGTTGCAATAAGCGAATAATCCGTAAAACTGTTTTTTCGGATATACATTTTTATCGCTCCTTTTGCATAAAAACCTATCCATCCGTAGACTAAAATTAATAGGATTGAATAAAAAAGGAAGCCGTAAATAAAAAAATCGAAAGCCGTTTCTAGCCAATTCATGATTAGTTTTCTTGGATAATTTGATTAATAATTTGTTTTAATTCAGGAGAGTTTGATTGGTGTGCAAGTTTTTGTAAATTGGTTTTTGAACAACAATTATTTAACGCTCTTACACTTGCTTTTTTGACAGAAAATGATGGATTTTCCTTTGCTTGAGTTTCTAAAAATGTGTTATTTTCTGGATTTGAGATTTTTTCTAAAGCTTTTAAAATTTGAATTTGAAACTTTTCGTTACACGTTTCATATTGCTCAATCAATAGCTTTGAGGTTGAGTCATCTTCGATTCTGACTAATGTTTTAATCGTTTCTTCCACAACTTTTTCATCAGAATCGTGCAAATTATCTGCAACCAAATCGTGCATTTGCAACAATTGAAACTTGCGAATTAATTTCATTGTTAGAATTTTCACACTTTGATTAGGTGATTTTAACCAATTTGAAATTATCTTATCAACCTCATCAAGATTTGGTAAAATTGTAATTGCATCCAACAATTTCAACTGTTGCCAATCCGTCAATTGCTCTTGTAAATTATCCAAAAAATATAAACCTTCGAAACCAGCAAATTTCGTTAAACCATATTGCGCTTCAGATCGTACTAAATCATTTTTATGTTGTAACATACTTTTGATTTTTGGTAAAGTTTCAACATGATTCATCGTCGTAACTTCTTGTATTGCCTCGGCTATTTCATGATTTTTTTGACTATTTAATTTCTGTAAGGATATTTTTTTTAATTCATAATGGTCAAATAAATTTTGAATACTTTCTTTTGAATTTCCAGAAAAATTTTGTTCCGCTTTTAGTAATTTTTTAATAAAATAATGTTTGAATGAACTTGATTTCAAATAATCATTAAAGTCAGTATTCGAATTGGATTGATCATCCAAAATTGTTTCATAAATTTCTTGATCAATAATCGCATTCCACTTATTTTTCTTTGTAATGATTTTATATTCAATTATACTTGTCAATAACGTATAAATAATTGTCAAAAAAAGTAAAATAAGTAGAATATAAATTCCTACGATTAACTCGGTATAGGTTATAATTTGTAGGATAATCATGCTTTTATTTTAATAATTTCTTCACGCGAACAGACAATTCAATAGGGCTAAATGGTTTCACCATAAAATCATTTGCACCCAAATTAAATGCTTCCACCACTACATCTTCTTGCCCTAAAGAAGACAAAATAATCATTGGTGTTTCGGAATTTTTACTTTTTCTAACAGCACTAATAATCTCCAAACCAGACGCAAAAGGCATCATAATATCTGTAATAATCAAATCAATATCTTCATTCTCAATCTTACTGATTGCTTCTTTTCCATTTCGTGTTAAAACAACTTTGTAACCTTCTTTTTTCAGTTTGTGTTCAATTGTTTTTAAAATCAATTCATCGTCTTCGGCAATTAAAATCTGCATAATATTGGTTTTTAAATATTTTTTAAATAGTTAATAACTAATTCTATTTCGGTTTTTACTTTAATAATCAGCTGGTTTTCTTGTAGGTAATTGATTGAAGTTGATTTTTCTATTTGTTCGGTTAAATCAGCCAAAATTGTTAGTCCAGCCGTTTTTGCTGTTCCTTTTACTTTATGACCTAATTGATTTAATTCTTCTAAATTTTGTTTGTTGGAATAAGTTTCAAATTCTAGTATAGATTTTTCTAACTCATTAATAATTATTTCTATAAATGTTTTTCTAAACGATTCGTCTTCTTTCGTATAATTATTTATCATCGAAAGATCAAGGTGATTTCCAAAATCATTGGTTTCAATCTTTTCATATTGAGAAAAGTCTAACCATTTTTCTAGTACATCAAAAATATCTTTTTCTCGAATTGGTTTTGCTAAGAAATCATTCAATCCAGCATCAAGACATTTTTCTTTTTCGCCTTTTACATTTCCCGCTGTCACTGCAATAATCGGAGTTTCTTGAAAATTGTTTAATAAACGAATAACCTTAGTTGCTTCAATACCATTCATTTCTGGCATTTGAATATCCATCAAGATTAAATCCACCCTATTTTCTTGACAAATCGACACTGCTTCCACACCATTTGCAGCTGTATATAAAATAGAATTTGGCGCAATATTTTTAATAATCTGCTGATTTAAAGCCATATTTACTAAATTATCATCAGCAATTAAAATGTGAAATTGTTTCGAAAAATCTTGCGAAATTTCTTCTTGATTTTCAATTTCTATGGTTTGAATTTCTTTCGAATCAATAATCGTTTTACGCAGCGTATCAAACAATTCTTCAGACTTAATTGGTTTCAATAAACGCGAAGTTATTCCCAATTCTTTTGCTTTCTGAATTAGATATTCATCCTCAGAAGAACTATGCAATAATACTAAAGGAGTTTTTGTGTTCTTTGTTATAAAATACTCTTTTATTTTCTGAATTGTTTCTAAACCATTCAAAACTGGCATGTGATAATCCATCAAAATAACATCGTAAACATCGCCATTCAAAACTTTCTGAAGCGCTTCCATTCCATTGTTCGCAATATCCGACGTTATATTTTTGAACTGCAACATATGCTGCAAAATCATTTGATTGCTTTGATTATCATCTACAATCAAAACATGATTTATTTCGTCCAAATGATCAAATTGTTGCTCAATATTGTATTCGTAATCAACTTCTAAATCAAAGAAAAATGTAGAACCTTTATCTATTTCGCTTTGCAATTCTAGATGACTTCCGAAATAATTTAGTAATTTATTCGAAATTGTTAAACCTAAACCTGTTCCTCCGAAACGCTTACTAACAGTACTATCCTCTTGTGTAAATGCATCAAAAATCTTGGCTTGTTTTTCTGGTTTTATCCCAATTCCTGTATCACGAACAGAGAATCTCAGTTTTGCTTTTTCTCCTTTCACAATTGGTTCAACTGGACTAATTTTTAGTTCTATTTCTCCACTATCCGTAAATTTCACAGCGTTTCCAAGTAGATTAATTAACACTTGTTTCAATCGAGCTTCGTCAATCCAAATAAATTGAGGTAAATTATTATCTATATTCAACAACAATTCAATTTTTTTGTTTTCGGCTTGATAAAGAATCACATTGATTACTTGATTTCCTAACTCGAACAAATTATTTTTTTCTATCGAAACATCCATTCGACCTGATTCAATTTTAGAGAAATCTAAAATGTCATTTATTATTGACAATAATGAGTTTGCAGAATCATTAATAAAATTCAAATATTGTTTTTGAGTTGGATTAAGTGGCGTTTTCAATAATAAATCAGAGAAACCAATCACACCATTTAACGGCGTTCGAATCTCGTGACTCATATTTGCTAAAAACTCTGACTTCGCTTTACTAGCGATATCGGCGTTCTTTTTGGCTTTTTAAGTTCTCTATTTTTCTTGACAGATTCTGTTATATTTTGCGAAAACATAATCAAACCGCCAATTTGTTTTTTATTGATATACCACGGATGAATCGCCCAGGAATAGTGTTGATCCGTATCATATTTTGGTGTACGATAAATGGTATCTTCATTCGAATAATTTTGACCTTGCAAACAAGCATCGTAAATCGCTTTTCTTTCAGCAGGAACATCGTACATTTCGTAATGAGATTTTCCAATCACATTTTTCTTTTTTATCGCAAATTCATCACTCCATTGATTACTCAAAGTCAGATAATTCATTTCACTATCAAACATTGCAACAGAAGCAGGTACGTGATTAATAAACGTTTCGAAAATAGCTTTTTGTCGAGCCAATTCTAACGTATAACGTTTTCTCTCATTAATATCCTGGAAAATTCCAAAAACGCTAACACATTCTCCATTTACAAATTCTGGAATTCCTTTGCATCTAACCTAAATTGTTTTTCTTTTTTGGGTAACAATCTGCAACTCCATATCATATTCAATCCCTTTTTCTATCGCATCTTTAAAGGCTTTCTTGATTTTTGGATAACTACTTTTTGCTTCATAAAAATTGAGTGCAGTTTCTACATTTGGTTCGTAATCTGGTTCAACTTCATGGATTTTTTTCGTCGTATCTGCCCAAATTAATTTTTGTTGAATCAAATCATATTTCCAACCTCCAACATTCGCAACTTCGTACGTATGATCTAGCAACTGACGAACACGATTAAGATCTCTTTCCAACAAAGTTCTTTGTGTCATATCCACAGCAGTACTCATTACAACAGGATTTCCTTCGTTATCTTTGTCCAAAATATTGCTATATAACCAATATGTTAAAGTTCCATCTTTCTTTATCAGACTCATCAAACCAGAATCTTGCTTTTTACTCAAAATCGTTTCTATATAGGTTTGATATTCTTTTTGATTAGATTTTGGAATTATTTTTTTCAGATTCAAATCTTTTGCCTCATTTTCTGAATAGCCCATAGATTCTAATCCTTTCTTATTTATCGACAAAATATTTCCATCTAAATCATGAATTGTCATTAAACCAAGCGAAGAATTGAAGAAGTTTCTAAACTTACGTTCACTGTTTTCTAATTCTACTTTTTTCGAATTTTCAAGCGTAATATCTCGACCAAAGAAGAAGATTTCGTTGTCAATTTTTAAGTTTGATCTTGTATACCATTCCACTAACTTCTCTTCTTGAGATTCGGGAGAATACATCAAACATTTGAAATTGATTGAATCTGTATTATTTTTAAGATTTGATAAATACGTATTAACTTTCTTTTTATCTTTTTCCGAAACAAAATCTAAAAAATTTTCTGTAATAATTGTCTTTTTATCTTTTATTCCTAAAACCTCTTTAAAAGCAGGATTTATAGATTTTAGAACACCATTAATATCGGCAACTCCAATCAGGTTATTAGATATTTTATAGATATTTTGAAAATAAGAAGCGTCTTTTTTTCGCTTTTTACTAACCAATAATTTGGTAATATTTTTCCCAAGTTGAATCAATAAATTACGTTGTTTTTCGTCCAAAGTTCTTGGATAATGGTCGTTTACACACAATGTTCCCAACGCATTTCCATTGTCATCAATCAACGGAACACCAGCATAAAACTGAATATTTGCAGCTTTTACTCCAGCAATATTTTTTGCAGGTTCAAATTTCGTCACATCATCAATCACCAAAATTTCTTCTTCCATTAAAGAAAATTGACAAATAGTTTGTTGACGTGGAACAATATCTACCTCGATTCCGCAATTGGCTTTAATCACTTGATAGTTTTCATCAAAAATAGAAACTAACGCAATTGGCGCATTACAAATCAAACTCGCAGCATTTGCAAAAACCTCTAATTCTTCGTCTTTATCATGTTCTTGTAAATTATAATCGTAAACCGCTTGCAATCTTTGCTTTTCGTTCGTTGGGATGGGAAAATTTTTCATTAAAAATTGATCTTATTTAATAGGAAAGTAGAGGTGGTTAAAGATATTACATAAATCCAAATATTCTAAATCAATTATTTCTAAAAATAAAACCAACCTTTTTATTCATAAAATCATCTCTATTATAAATCTAAACTTTAAAAAATATGAAAATCACAATTCCAATTCCTTGCAAAGAGAAATTAACAAACGAAAATTTCTGTGCAAAATGTCAACATAAAATCACTGACTTTTCTAATTTGACAAATGACGAAATTTCGAATGAATTTCAGAAAAGCAACGTTCATTGTGGTATTTTTCATCCAAGTCAATTAGGTCAAAATCTTTTTAAGAAAACGATTTCTAATGTCATGATTTTTTCTGCTTTTGGGTTATTAAATTCATGTACAAATGGACAGGATAAACCAAATTGTACAGAACCTTTAGTTGCAAAAAATGATTCGATTCACAAAGAAAAAATAAAATTCAAAATAAAAGTTAATTTTGGAAATTCTAACTTAGAAATCAAAACATATCGTTTGTTAATTAATGATGAATTAGTAGAAAGTAAATTAAACGTTGGCGAGGAATATACAATACAATTTGAGACTTTAAAAAATACTGAACTTAACCTAAGATTAGCTTCAAATGAAATAAATTCAGAAGTTTATAAATCTTATTCATTTAAAAATTTTCCGAATAAAGTTAATTTAAACACTTCTGATTTTGAAGAGCAAGTCGTTTTGATGGGAGATATAGTGATTGATGAAAATTTTGTCCCAGAAAAATAATTTATTACCTTGCTTGCACAAAAGGGAATCGAGTGCAAATCTCGAGCTGTCGCGCAACTGTAAGTAGAGAAAAACTATAAGCCAGACCACTTTTTAGATGATGCTTTCGCGATTGAAGCTCAATCAAAACTACATATATTTTTATTATTTGTTGAATTGATTGCACTTGATTTCGAAAGCATTTTTTTATTAAAATTTAGTTTAGTATAAAATGCAAAAAGAAGAAATTCAACACATTATTGATCTTAAAACAAAACCGCTTGGAGCTTTAGGTTTATTAGAAAAAATCGCACTTAAAATTGGTTTGGTTCAGCAAAAAAATCATTTAGAATTAATAAAACCTCATCTAATCGTTTTCGCAAGCGATCACGGAATTGCACAATCTGGTGTTAGTGCGTATCCAGCAGAAGTTACGCCTCAAATGGTTTTAAATTTCCTAAATAATGGAGCAGCTATTAATGTTTTTTGTAATCAAAATGAGATTAATTTAACGATTGTTGACGCTGGTGTAAATTATGATTTCGAGGATTATTCGGTTTTGAAAAATTGTAAAGTAGCCAAATCAACCAAAAATTTCTTGCACGAACCTGCAATGACCTTAGATCAATTGGAACAATGTTTTGATTATTCGAAGACAATTGTGAACGAAATCGCTCAAAATGGAACAAATATTATTGGTTTTGGCGAAATGGGAATTGGGAATACCTCTTCTGCATCGATGCTTGTACATTATTTGACCGATTTACCGCTTGAACAATGTGTAGGACGTGGAACAGGTTTGAATGATGAGCAATTACAAAATAAAATCAATATTCTAAATCAGGTTAAAAATACACATAGGAAAATTACTGATCCAAAAGAAATTTTAGCCACTTTTGGAGGTTTTGAAGTTGCTCAAATGACAGCTGCAATGTTATCTGCTTATGAACATAATATGTTGTTGATGATTGATGGATATATTGCTTCGTCTGCGATTTTGGTTGCGTCTAAATTAAACCCAGAAATTTTAAACAATACAATTTTCTGTCATCAAAGTGATGAATCTGGACATCAATATTTATTAAATTATTTCAACGAAGAACCAATTCTGAACATCAATTTGCGAGTTGGTGAAGGAACGGGGTGTGCGTTGGCTTATCCAATTATCAAAAGTGCGGTAAATTTCTACAATGATATGGCGAGTTTCGAATCTGCAGGCGTGAGTAACAAAGAAACTGAAGTGAAATGCTAAAAAAAGAAATCGCTTATTTTTTAACCGCATTGATGTTTTTTACGCGAATTCCGATTCCGTTCAAAATTCCATATAGCAACGAAATCATGAATCAATCACAAAAATACTATGCAGCGATTGGTTTATTGGTTGGCGCTTTTAATGCATTGATTTATACAATTTGTCAATTTATTTTACCTATTGATATTGCTATTATTATCACAATGATTACAAGCGTTTTACTGACAGGAGCTTTTCATGAAGATGGTTTCACCGATGTTTGCGATAGTTTTGGAGGCGGTTATGGCAAAGAAAAAATCTTGACAATTATGAAAGATAGCCGAATTGGAGCTTATGGTGTAATTGGTGTTATCTTATTGTTGTTATTGAAATTCACATCACTTCAACATATTGCAGAAAATAATTTTTGGTTGATGATTTTCAGCTTGATTGCAGCACATTCGGTTAGTCGCTTTTTTTCTGGAATGATGATTTATACACACGAATATGTGACAGATATCGACAAAAGTAAATCAAAACCGATGGCAAATAAAGCACTTCCAATAAAAAATCTTATCATTAGTTTTCTTTTCTGTCTTGTGCCTTTTATTGTTTTTGGCGAATGGAAATTCTTGTTGATATTACCACTTTGTTACATAGGAAAAGTTTATTTGGGCTGGTATTTCAAAAAATATATTGGTGGATATACAGGCGATTGCTTGGGAACTGTGCAACAAGTTACCGAAGTTTTGTTTTATCTTGGCGTTTTAATTCTATGCAAGTTTCTGTAATTCGACATACAAAAGTTAATGTTCCTTCATCGGTTTGTTACGGACAAACTGATGTGGAATTAGCTGATACTTTTCATCAAGAAGTAGTACAAATTCATACTAAGATCGAAAACGACTTTGAGATAATTTTTTCAAGTCCACTGAGTCGCTGTCAACGATTAGCAGAAACTTTCTCGAATGAATTTATTTTTGATGAACGATTAAAAGAATTCAATTTTGGAGATTGGGAAATGAAATCGTGGAACGAAATTCCTTCGGAAGAAATAGAACCTTGGTACGCCGATTTTGTCGAAACTAAAACACCAAACGGCGAATCAATGCAAGATATGTCTACGCGACTTTTTGATTTTATGGAAGAGTTACGAAATACTCAACACGAAAAAGTGCTGATTGTTGCACATGGTGGAATCATCCGTTTGATGTGGTGTTATTTGTTGCAAATACCAATCAAAAATGCATTCAAAATACCTATAAATTATGGTGAAATGTTTCAGTTTAATTTAGGAAAAACAAATGAGGAAGATTTTATTTTAAGGAAAGAATAAACTACAAACATTTTATCTTTTCTAACGACTTCCATTCATGTTCGATATTGGTCATCAGAATTGCGTTATCAAACTGAACAGAACCTTTTAGAAAGATTGTTTCATTTTCAAAAAAACTTGATTTCACATGTAAAACTTCCAAAGGTTCTACTCCCCAATTATAGGTTTCGAGTTTTAGACCTTCAAAATTATTTCCATTTGGAGAATAACCGACAGAACCATTCTCGAAGAATTTTGAAACTTCATTCAACGTTTCGAAAATCGAATTCGAATTAAATTCAACAGATTTTTTTGCATCAATTTCAATTCGTGTATCGTCAGAACTCGTGAAATCTAAATGATAATTATCGTTTTCTTCTATAACATTAAACTTCGCAAAATAATGTTTACCAGGAAAAACTCGACCACCAACAAGCGCATTCAATTTTAGCGAAGTATCTCGCCTCGGAATATAAACACCTTCTTTTGTCACGCCATTTTCCTCCCATTCAACCGCAATTCGATGCGCTGCATTTTCAGAATTCACTCCTACAAAATCAGGCAAACCTTTTGGTTTTATATCTTTCAATCGAATCAAACAAATTCCTGCAATTGCTTTTCCTTTGTACAATTTTGGACGAAAAGGTCGGGGCAAAATCTTCTCAATATAGTGTGGTTCTACACAAAAATTGATTAACATTCTGCGTTCTATAATACCATGAATTGTAGGAATTTTCATAACTCTATTTTATTATTTTCAATAAATTCATTAATAATTGATTTGAAATTTCGTGTGACATCAAGCTCTATAATATCTTTAACTGACATCAAGCTTTCTACTTTCCAAGCGTTATTTATAGAATTATATGAATCTAACTTAGAAACTAAATTTTGATAAAAAATATCATCTCCAATTTCCATTTCAATTTTATTTATAAATTCATTTATTGTAATTGATTCTTCGGGCCAATCATTTTCTGCATCAAAAAGTTTAATTGCAATCGTAAAATCTACTTTCGACTTGAAATTATTTCTTTCAATTAGTATAGATAACTCATCAAATGTCATTCAAATTATATTTCCCCCTAATTTCTCAAAAAAAATCAACAAGTCAAATATTTCAAAATTAATTTATTAGAAAAAAGTTGTAAAATTTATTCGAAAAACACTTGCAAAAGTAATATTAATGACCTTATATTTGCACTCACA
>NZ_JAOCDF010000046.1:0-15731 GCF_029840775.1 Empedobacter sp. GD03865 | reverse complement strand
TTGGTAACTGTTGCACAACTCTTATTTTAGACACAAAAACATAAAATAGTATAAATAAAAAGCTCCTTCACAGGAGCTTTTTGGTTTATGCGACATTATTGATAAACTCTTTTTCGAGGATGCCGTCTACTATTTTTTCAACCTTATCGATGTTTGCTTTTAGTAATTCGTTGTCTTCTATTTGTTCTATTTCGTGGAACTGTACATGTTTGTTAAACTCTTGCAGTTTGGCGTAATAACGTTTCAATTCTGCTTTGTTGAACAAGTTTCCGTCCTTCACATAAATCACATGTATCTTCGATTTGATGTATTGCGAAACTTGCAATATATCGCCTCTATTGCGTGATATATCTATCGAATAGAAAATAGATTTCAGGTATTCGCTTTTAGAAGTGGGCTCTTTTACCAACCAATATGTTGTCTTAGGACTTGCTGCTATCGGAATAATATTCAGCACCTTATTTGGAAACAAACATGCCATTTCCCATGCTAATCCTCCACCTAAATCTGCACCAATAATGGCAAAAATCTCGTCTACTTCCAATTCAAATAACGTCAACCAAAACAATACCGCTACATCGCGTGCTGTAATGTGATCGCGTGGTATATAGTCGTACTTTATGGTTTCGGAAACGCCATTTCCAGGAATATCTATACAGATTACCGTATACTCATTAAGATCAATTGCTTTGTTTTTCCCCATGACTCCATCCCAATGATAGGTACAATCTGAATCTCCGTGTAAGGAATGGTTAATCAAAATGACTGGAGCTGTTCCTAATGGAAGTCCAAAAAGTTGAAATGTTACCGAAACATTGTTTAAGATTGTGTTGTCCTCTAAGGGCCAAACTGGGATCGTTACTTGTTGTAAACTTTGCATTGTTTTTAATTTTATATTGGTAATTGTTGTTTTTGTTTAAAAAAAATCCCCATCGAAAATCGACGGGGAAACCTAAAATATATTAAAAAATAAAATCTCTTTTTAGTATACATGACTTTCCCACGTCTGGATATTCCAAACCTGTTTGCGAATCGACATATATAAGCACGTAAACTTCATTTTTTAATTACTTTGTTATTCAAATGTATAAAATAATTTTCGGCAAACAATTAAATTTATCTTAATTATTTGTAAAATTTTCTAAATCTCTATTTATAATAGCGAAGTGGTCCCCCTCAACTTGTTTCAGGGTCGCATCTAATTCAGAACATAAAATTTATAACCACATAGAGACATAGGTTTAACAATGTTGATGAATAGAGATAAATTGGAAAATGAATAAATGAACTAGTATTACGATGTATCTATATGGTAGAATATAAAAAAACAAATCAAGCAATTATTCAAAACTTTATTATCGAAACAATATCCAATTTAGAATAAAATTCTAAGTGATCATTTTAAAATAAAATTATTAGAAAAGATTACTACATATTCAATTTTTTATGTAGTTTTACACCGTATTTCGAATCGTAGAAAACGATACCAACCGAGAGGAGTCTCCACGGTGGTAAAACAATACGGGAGTTCATCCAAAAACAACGAAAAATCCCCTATTATCGAAATACAATAATTGTTTTATTTTAACTATTTATTGTATGTCACAAAACATTTCTGAGCTTAATTTAGCTCCTATATCAGATGAAAAATTGGTCGATTTTATCAATCAACAATTGCCTATTAAAGTTCCTGCGCTAAAAGATCATATTATCGAAGAATTCAAGAAAAGAGGTTTGGATTATCGCCATCTATACAATGTAAAAACAGATGAATTGAACATTAAACTTCCGCTTAGTTTAATCGACGGTTGCTTGTTCGAACGTAATATTCCCAAACCGCCTTTGGTAGGTAATTTCTACGCTGTTGTACATAGATTGAGAAACTTTTTGCAACATAGCAAAGAATTGAACGGAAAACGCCTTAAAACGTTTCATTATATCTTCGATCAACTTTATTTACCTTATGAATTGATTGATATTATTTCGGAAGAAGATGTCAAAAATCTAACTGAAGATGATGTATTTATTACCTTCAAAAACTCGAAACAACATTTCCCGAACAATAAGATTATCAATAAAATTCCGAAAAATAATTTATTGATTACTGTTGACAAAGGGAATTATTACCGCGGTTTGGATAAAGTAATTTTGTCACATCAAAATACGATTATCAAAGAAGAAAACTTGAATAACGTAACTGCATAACTGAAATTGCTTTCGACAAATCTCTATATTTGTTGAAAGCAATTTTATATGACGCCAGAAAAAAGAGAATTAGTAGAGGCAAGTTTTAATCGTTCAGAAACCTTAAAATTTTATAACGCATCACTTATCGAATGCGAAACGGACTATGTTTCGATTAAGATTCCAAAACAAGAAATGATGACACGTAAACACGGAATGTTTAATGGTGCTATGATTGCTTCTTTGGTTGATGTTTCATCTGGTTATGCTGCTGTTTCTCACTATGACGACGATTGTTATGTGGTAACAGTTGAGTTAAAGGTGAATTATTTACGACCTGCTTTGGGTGATTATTTACTATCAAAAGCCTATGTGATAAAAGGCGGAAAAAAGATAAGCACCATACGCACAGAGATTTTTGTGGTTGACGAAACGACGAACAAAGAAACGCATGCTGCTACTTCTTTGGTAACTATGATGAGAATAAAATGATGCAAAATTTTCTTACCATTGATTATTTAGAACACGGAAATGAAATACAACACAATGTGTTTCATTTGTTGCGCAATCATCAAATTTTAGAAAAACTTGACACATACAAACCTATTGTAGTAGGTACAATTCCCATTGAAATCAATATTGAAAATAGTGACATTGATATTATTGGTGAAACATCTAATTTTGAAAACGCTACAAATCATTTAACCGAGAATTTTTCTCATTATTTTGAATTTAAAATCAATCAATTAATAAACAATAACGAAACTTGTTTGACGTGTAATTTTAGAATTGATACGTTTGAAATTGAGATTTATTTAGAGAATAAGAATCCAACCGAACAAAATGCCTATCGACATATGCTCATTGAGGCGAAACTACTTGAAAAATTTGACGAACCATTCAAAAACAAAATCATCGAACTTAAAAAGAATGGGTACAAAACTGAACCTGCTTTTGCAAAAGTTCTTGAGTTAAAAGGTAATCCATATCTCGCCTTATTGGAGTATGAAGTAGATTAAACAGTTTTCTTATAACGCAATTAATTAAATCAATTCAACTTGTTATTTTCTTCTTTTTTGTTGATTTAATTTTATAAAAAATCGCAGAATGAAAATAAGAGAATTACAATTGTTTACAAATGAGCTAGAAAAAACAAAATCATTTTATACAACTATTTTAGCTTTTGATTTAATTGAAGAAACCGAAAATCAGTTTAGTTTACAAGTTGGTTGGACAAGATTAACTTTTATAAAATCGAACGAAGAACATATTTATCATTTCAGTTTTTTAGTTTGTAAAAATCAATTCGAAAAGGCATTTGATTGGATACAAAATAAAACTAAAATCCTAAACACCGATGCTGATCAACACATTGCAAACTTCGAGAATTGGAATGCACAATCTTTTTATTTCTATGATGGAGCTAGAAATCTTGCTGAGATGATTACACATTATAATTTAGCTTATGAGAACGATGCAGAATTTGATCAACATTCTATTTTAGGAATTTCTGAAATTGGCTTACCTACAACTGATATTGAGGCTACCAATCAATTATTAGAAGAGAAAACAACATCTAAATTCTGGAAAGGAGATTTTGAAAGATTTGGCACAAACGGCTCAGATGAGGGGAAAATATTATTACCAAATTATTTTATCAAAACAACTTGGTTTCCTACAACTGATACAATAACTCCTACTCCATTTACAGCTATTTTGGAAAATGAAAATTGTTATTCAAAAGTGATTTTCAATAATAATAAATTAAATATATCTAATCTTGCCATTTTATAAAAAATAAGCATTGAATAAAAAGTGATATCTTAAGGGTAAAAAAAAATGGGATTGTAACTTTGCATTCCAAATATCTAAAAATGGTAAACTTTATATTAATCGCAGTCTGTATAATCGCCGGAATGGTGTTTAAAGCAACAAAATCTATACATCCTGATGCTCATAAAGGGATCAATACGTGGATCTTATATTTGGCTTTACCAGCAGTCTCGTTTAAGTATTTACCAAAAGTAGAATGGTCGCAAGAAATGTTATTTCCTATCTTTTCTACTGTCATTATTGCCGTTGGAAGTTTGTTTTACATGAAATTCTACAGCAAAGCAAAAGGCTATTCGGAGCGTTCGAGAAGAACATTGGAATTGGCAAGCGGCTATAGCAATACATCTTTTATTGGCTTTCCTTTGATTTCAGCATTTTATGGAGAAAAGTATTTGAGTATTGCGATTATTTGTGATCAAACCATGTTTTTGTGCTTATCAACCATCGGAATAGTTTCTGCATTAAAAGGAGGAAGCAATGGATCTGGAGCAATAGATTCCAAATTTATCTTGAAACGATTATTTACTTTCCCTCCATTTTTGGGTTGTATAAGTGCATTGATTTTATCTCAATTTATCGACTTATCTCCTGCCGAACCATTCTTCGACAAATTAGCTGCAACCGTAGGTCCATTGGCTTTATTTTCGGTTGGATTGCAATTAAAGTTTAATGGTTGGAGAAAATTATGGTCACAAATTTCGATGTCTATGGTTTACAAATTAATGATTGCGCCTGCAGTTGTAATGCTTTTAGCCATCGTAATTGGAATAAAAGGTGATGTGGCTAAAATCTCTATTTTTGAAGCTGCTATGCCTACTTTAGTGACATCGAGTATTATTGCGGAACAATTTAAACTCAACACCAAACTAACCAATTTGATTATTGGAATCAGTATTATTGTAGGCTTTTTTACAGCTGCTTTTTGGTATGAAATGATACAATTGTTTATTCAGTAGATTTAACTGTTACAGTTTTTATTAAAATTGTATCGAGAATTAAGATAAATTTTATCTTCTAAAACCTTATTCTCGATACAAAATTCTAAAAAGAATTTCACTAGAATTGACGGTTTTATTTCAATACTTCTTTCAAAAACAATAATGTATGTTGCCAAGCTCTATCTGCCATTACTTTATTGTAATCAGGTGATTCTGGATTGGTAAATGTATGTTTTGAATTTGCGTAAGTTATCATTTGCCAATCTGTTTTTCCTTCGTTCATTTCAATTACTAAATTCGAAATATCTTCGGGTTTTACAGATTCATCTTCAGCAGGATGTTCAATCAAAACTTTTGTTTTAAGAGGAATATTTTTTCGAACAGCATCTTTTGCTAA
Source organism: Empedobacter sp. GD03865 (assembly GCF_029840775.1). Taxonomy (NCBI): domain Bacteria; kingdom Pseudomonadati; phylum Bacteroidota; class Flavobacteriia; order Flavobacteriales; family Weeksellaceae; genus Empedobacter; species Empedobacter sp. GD03865. The sequence continues at coordinate 10,379 of NZ_JAOCDF010000046.1, read as the reverse complement.
TCCACCATGAATAGAAACAACGCCCACAACAGCTAATTGCGCACGAGCAGCTTCTAATGCGCCTGTTCCTCCAAAACAATAACCAATTACAGCAATTTTACTTGGATCTGCACCAGCTTTGATTAACTCTTTCAACGCCAAATCAATTCGTTTTTGATAAGCTGCATAATCAGACTTGTATTTTCCTGCTATTTTAGCCGCTTCCGCATTATCTTTCGGATTGTTTCCTTCTCCATAAATATCCGCAACAAACGCAATATAGCCTTCTTTTGCTAAATCTATTGCAGCTTGTTTTGCTTCGTTATCAGCTCCTTTCCAAGCCGGTAAAATCAAAACTCCTGGACTTTTCTTTGTTGTATTATCGGTTATTAAACCGTTCAATTTTTGCGTACCATCTTTATAAGCAACTTGTTTTAGGTTTTGTGCATGTGTCGTATTCATCATCAATACAATTAAAAATAAACATTGAATTACATTTTTCATCTACTAAAAAATTTAAGACATTAAGATAAAAAGAACTAATTTTATATCGGATATTGAATTGAATATTTAACACAATTAGCATGGAACTTATTACATTAAAAACATTTGAAAGCCCTATTGAAGCGCATATTTTACGTTCGAAATTAGAAAGTGAACAGATTGATGCTTTTGTTTTTGATGAACATTCGGTTGGGATGAATCAGTTTTTGTCGAATGCTATTGGTGGTGTGAAAGTAAAAATTAAGAAAGAAGATACTGATCGCGCCATGAAAGTTTTAGAAGAAATTGATGCTTCAAATTACACCAATGATTTGGATGAAATTCTTGTTTGTCCAAAATGTGGAAGCAATGAGTATTACAGCAATTACAAGTCAATGAAAGGTGGAAAAGGCTTACTTTCTTTATTATCTTCTATCATATTTTGGATCTACCCTATTTACTACAAAAACGTGTTCAAATGCAAGAAGTGTGGTGAAGAATTTAATGGTTTACAATAAAAAAAGAACGACAAGAAATTGCCGTTCTTTATGAACAAAAATATATGATTTTTATTGATTAAATTGTCCAACGCAATAAGCTTGCTCCCCAAGAGAAACCTGCACCAAAGGCTGTCAACATCAATAAATCTCCTTTCTTTAATTTTGATGTATTTTCCCAAATACACAACGGAATTGTCGCTGCAATTGTGTTTCCGTAATTCTCAATATTGATTAAAGTTTTACCTTCTTCAATATTAATTTCATTACCAACAGCGTCAATAATTCGTTTATTCGCTTGATGCGGAACCAACCAATTTACATCTTCAACAGAAAAATCGTTGCGTTTCAAAACATTGACACAGGTATCACTCATTGATTGAATTGCATTTTTGAATACAATTTTTCCATCTTGTCTAATGTAACGCTTCTCATCAACCAACAACTGTGAACTCGCTGGATACAAAGAACCACCTCCTTCTATATTCAAGAATTCTTTTCCAGTTCCATTACTCTGTAACAAAGCATCCAAAATTCCTTCTTCATTTGTAGGCTCTAACCAAACTACTCCAGCTCCGTCTCCAAACAAAATATTTGTCGAACGATCTTTGATGTCTACATACGCACTGATTTTATCAGCTCCAATGACCAAAACATTTTTATAACGTTTGCTTTCAACCAACGAAGCGCCCATGTCTAACGCATATAAAAATCCAGAACAAGCTGCATTCATATCAAATGCCCAAACATTCTCTATTCCTAACTTCTCGCACACAATATTCGCAGTAGCAGGCATCAACATATCTGGTGTAGAAGTTGCAACAATCAACGCATCAACATCTTTGATGTCTTTTTTATATGTATCAATTAAATTCTGAATTGCACTAACCGCCATATCAGAAGTCGCTAAACCTTCCTCTAAAATACGACGTTCTTTAATTCCCGTTCTTTTTATAATCCATTCATCAGAAGTGTCTGTAATCTTTTCTAAATCGAAATTAGTTCGTTTATTTTCTGGCACATAACCACCGATTGCTGAAATATGTGCAAATATTTTTTTTGTAAAATCTACCACCATAAAATTCTTTTCATTCAAATTTCATGTATCGATTATCTACTAAAAGACGCATCAATTAAAATTTGAGCAACAAAGGTCTATCCATTTTAACAAATTAGTTAGCAAAATAAACGTAATAATATGTCAAAAAGACGTTTTTAGAAAACTTTCACATTTGCATTGATTTACATCAATTATTAGTTAGAAGCGATGAAAGTTGTAGGCGAAACACCTGCATAATTTTTGAAAAATTTACTAAAAACTGAGGTATCTATAAAATTTAATTCTGTCACAACATCAGAAACACTATTTTTTGGGTTCTTTAGCAAGACTTTTGCCTCTAATACAATGGCTTCAGCAATGATTTGTTTGGGTGATTTATTAAAGACTTCGACAATAATTTTAGTCAAATGTTTACGACTAATAAACATTTCATCTGCATAAAATTGTACATTACGCTGACGACGAAAATGAGTTGAAACTAAATACAAAAACTGCTTAGCCAATTCCTCCTTTCTGACTTCTTTCGTTGTACTTTTTGCCGTTACAGCTTGGTTGTAGTAATTTCCCATCTCATACATCATAACTGAAAAGTGATGTAAAACCAAATCTTTTGCAAAGATATTTTCATTCTTGATGGTATATTTACTAATCTTATTCAGATTGTAGCGCATATCACGTACAATCTTTTTATCTAAAGAAATGATTTTAGGATATTTGGACGATAAAAATTCTACTAAATTATTGGATTTCACGTGAAAACCAGCTTCAATAATCAAATCTGAATCAATAAAGATTGCTTGAACAGCAAAATCAGCCGAATGCTCTATAATCTCGAACAACTGACCTGGAAGAACCACAATAATATCATCACGTTTGATCAATGTTGGTTCTAAATTTACCGTGATTTCACATGTTCCTGCAGTAATTAAAATCAACCCAAGCGACGTAAACTTATAAGGTTTTCGTTTTACAAAATAATAATTGTTTTCAGGACCTACATCAAAGATTGCTAACCGACGATCGGTAGCTTCTTCTTTGTAAGTTCTTAAAATATTATTAATTGAATAAAGTTGAATATAATCACTCATTTTTAGCTTTTATTATTTCTAATACAATGTTAAAAGATTTTTTTGACAAGTAAAAACACAAATGCGTCTTTTTAACAAAATCTTACGTCATTTTGGTATATCTAATAACCTCTTTCTAATGAAACTTCATTCAATAAAGTTTCGTTATTTTTCATTCTGTTGTAGTTATCTGCAACTTGTTTTAGAGCAGTTGTTGCATTTGTAACACTCGCAATATGAGGTGTTACATAAACATTTTCATTCGTCCAAAAAGGGTGATTTTCTGGTAAAGGTTCTTCTACAAAAACATCTAAATAAGCCTCTTTTATTTGTTTTTCTTCGATTGCAATTAATAAATCCTTTTCGATCAAATGTGCTCCACGACCAACATTCATCAAAACTGTATAAGCTGAACATTGTGCAAAAAAGTCTTTGTTCAAAATACCTTTTGTATCACCTGTCAAAGGCAAAATATTGACAATAAAATTAGTATTAGAAATCACAGCATTCAAGCCTTCTTTTCCAACAAAAGATTCTACTCCATTTATATTTTTAGGCGAATTCGACCAACCTTTAACTTGAAAACCTAAAGCAACAAATTGCTCTGCTACTAACTTTCCGATTTCGCCTAATCCTAAAATAGTAATAGTTGTTTCCTTGATATTTTGATAAGTAGTAGGATTCCACTCTTTACGAACTTGATCTTTATAATACGTCAATAGATTTTTCATTGAAGTCATAACACAAGCTAAAACATGTTCAAACATTTCTTGTTTCAAAGCAGGATCAACAATACGTGTCACCTTTATCGATTCCAAAATTTTGGTATGCAACAAATGGTCAATTCCTGCTCCAACTGATTGTACAACTTTTAGATTTGGAAATTCAGTCACATAATTTTTGTGCGGTTTCCAAGTTGCAATAAATTCTACATCTTTTGGATTTGAGATATTTGGATAAACTTCAACTTTCGTATCTGGCAACAATTCTTGTAAATTTCTTTGCCATTCTTCTGTTGGTTTTTGATTGAATATTAAGGCTACACTCATAATTGTTTACTTTTAAAACAAATGTAAATAACTCTAAATTAATCACACATTAAATTTGACGATTTGTCAGATTTCTTACATTTGGATTAGAATTTGAAAGAGTTCAAACAAATATATTTTAACTAAAAAAATACACTATAAATGGCAAATCCGTTATTAGAAAAATTTGAAACACCTTTTGAAAGTGCTCCTTTTTCTAAAATCAAAAATGAAGACTACAAACCTGCTTTTATCCAAGCAATTGAAGAAGCAAAAGCAGAAATAGATGCAATTACTGCGAATCCTGAAGCGCCAACTTTTGCAAACACAATTGAAGCAATGGAACTTTCTGGTGAAAAATTAGGACGAATTTCTTCTATTTTCTTCAACCTTAATTCTGCTGAAACGAATGATGAAATTCAAGAAATTGCGCAAGAAGTTTCGCCTTTATTATCTGAATTTGGAAATGATGTTCGCTTAAATCAAGATTTATTTGAACGAATTAAAATCGTTTATAATCAAAAGGATTCGTTGAATTTAACCGATGAACAAGCTTATTTATTAGAAAAAAAATACAAAGGTTTTTCGAGAAATGGTGCAAATCTAAACGAAGAAGACAAAAATAAATTACGCGAAATCGACAAACAATTGGCAATGCTTTCATTACAATTTGGTCAAAATGTTTTGGCTGAAACTAATGCATACGAATTGATTATTACTGATGAAAATGATTTGAAAGGTTTACCTCAATATGCTATTGATCAAGCAAAAGCCGATGCAGAACAAAAAAATCACGAAGGTTGGTTGATTACCTTACAAGCACCAAGCTATATTCCGTTTATGCAATACGCAGAAAATCGTGAATTAAGAGAAAAATTATTTAGAGCAAATGGAGTAAAAGCCTATCAAAATAATGAATTTAACAACGAAGAAAATGTCAAAAATATCGTAAAACTTCGTCACGAACGTGCTAAAATATTAGGTTATAAAACGCATGCTGATTATGTTTTGGAAGAACGTATGGCAAAAACACCAACGACTGTTTTAGATTTCTTGAATGATTTATTAACGAAAGCAAAACCATTTGCGGAAAAAGAAATTGAGGAATTAACTGCATTTGCAAAAGAAACTGATGGGATTGAAACATTGCAACGTTGGGATCATGCGTATTATGCAGAAAAATTAAAACAGAAAAAATTCAGTCTTTCTGACGAAGAATTGAAACCTTATTTTCAGTTAGAAAATGTGATTCAAGGAGCTTTTGATGTGGCAACAAAATTATATGGAATTACGTTTAAAGAAATTCATAACATTGATAAATACAACGATGAAGTAACAACTTATGAAGTTCTAGATAAAAATGGTGCGTTCTTAAGTTTATTGTATGCAGACTTTTTCCCGCGCGCAGGAAAACGCCCTGGTGCTTGGATGACAAGTTACAGAGAAGCCTCTAATGTGAATGGAAATACCAAACGTCCGCACGTTTCGATTGTTTGTAATTTTACAAAACCAACGAAAGACACCCCGTCATTATTGACATTTCAGGAAGTGACAACATTGTTCCACGAATTTGGACATGCGCTACACGGAATGTTACCAAATACAACGTACGAAAGTCTTTCTGGAACAAATGTTTATTGGGATTTTGTTGAATTACCCTCTCAATTTTACGAAAACTTTTGTTACGAACCAGAAGCTTTAAAATTATTTGCAAAACATTATCAAACAGGAGAAATTATTCCGCAAGAATTAATTGAAAAAGTAAAAGCTTCTTCAAGTTTTATGGAAGGTTATCAAACTGTTCGTCAATTGAGTTTTGGATTATTGGATATGGCTTATCATGCGAATGATTTGGCTGAAATCAATGATTTACAACAATTTGAAAAAGAAACTTTCAAACAAACAGAGTTGTATCCAGAAATTGATAAAAATATGATGAGTACATCCTTCTCTCATATTTTTCAAGGTGGATATTCATCTGGTTATTATTCATATAAATGGGCAGAAGTTTTGGATGCAGATGCCTTTGCATTCTTCCAAGAAACTGGAATTTTCAATCCAGAAACAGCTCAAAAATTCTATAAACTTTTATCATCTGGAGGAACAGTAGAACCGATGAAATTGTACGAAGAATTTAGAGGTCATAAACCAACAGCAGATGCTTTATTAAAGCGTGCTGGATTAGTATAAATTGAAAATCCGACTACAAAAAGTAGTCGGATTTTTTTATAATATCATTGTTTAATTAATGTAAACTTTCCTCGTGTTGCGACAAATCTAATCCTTCGAACTCTGCTCTATCACTCACACGTAAGTGAATCATTTTATCCGTAATATAAAATAAAGCAATCGCACCGAAAAAAGTAAATAACGAGACAAACAACAAAGCAATCATATGATGTGCAAACACATCCACCCCGCCATGTAACAAACTCGCATTTTCACCATGTGCAAAAATAGCTGTCAAAATCATTCCCATTATTCCTCCGACACCATGACATGCAAAAACATCTAAAGTATCGTCAACTCGTTTTAATACTTTCCAATGAACCATTACATTTGAGACAATAGCAGTAATAAAGCCAAAAAATATACTTTCAGGAATTGTAACAAATCCACAAGCTGGAGTGATTGCTACTAATCCAACTACAGCCCCTATACATGCTCCCATAGCAGAAACGCTACGACCATTAATTCTATCAAAAAGTATCCATGTCATCATTCCAGAAGCAGAAGCAATTGTTGTTGTTCCGAAAGCTAAAGCTGCTGTGGCATTTGCTCCCAAAGCTGAACCAGCATTGAAACCAAACCATCCGAACCATAACATTCCTGTTCCAAGCATAACAAATGGAATATTTGCAGGTTTGTGTTCTCTGTTCTTACGTTTACCTATCACCAAAGCTCCTGCTAATGCTGCAAATCCTGCACTCATATGAACAACAGTTCCTCCAGCAAAATCTTTTACGCCAAAATATTTATTCAATAAACCTTCTGGATGCCAAACCATGTGACAAAGCGGTGTGTAAATGATTAAACTAAATAAAATCATAAATAACAAATAGGAAATAAAACGCACTCTTTCGGCAAAAGAACCAGTTACAAGCGCTGGTGTAATGACTGCAAATTTCATTTGAAACAATGCAAATAAAACAAATGGAATTGTAGATGCCATGTCTTTGTGTGGAAATGCTCCGACATGATTAAAAAATGGATAACTTAAAGGATTACCAATAATTCCGTAATGTTCTCCATTTATTGTAAAACCAATTGAATCACCAAAAGACAGTGAAAACCCAACTACAACCCACAAAATCGAAATCACACCTAAGGCAATAAAACTTTGCAACATGGTAGAAATAACATTTCGTTTACCCACCATTCCACCATAAAAAAAAGATAAACCTGGCGTCATCAATAACACCAATCCTGCAGCTGCTAAAATCCAGGCGACATCTGAATTTACAATATTTTCTTCGCTAAGAAATTCTCCTGTATTTGGAATATCTACAACTGGTTTCCAAAATAATCCAGCGAATGCAACTAGCGTTATAATTGCAAAAGCTACTTTCCATTTTAATCCAACTTTCATAAGTTTTTAATTTTAACCCTATCAAAATTAGATTATTTTTAAATAAAATCATTTATTTTAAATCACACCCTATAAAAATTAGGGGTTAAAATATTAATTTTACATTTTAAACATAATTACCCTATGTAAATTCATAAAAAAAGATTCCTTTTTTGGAATCTTTTTATCAATTTGATTATTTAGTTTATCTAAATTCTATCTAAAATATTCAATTATGTTAAATTCTGAATAATTTTCTGAAAAGCTTTTCTTGGGCTTCCATCAAAATAAACTTCGCCACAATAATGATAACCTAACTTTTCAAAAACACGCAACATTCCAATATTATCAAAGTTGGTATCAACTTTTATATTCTGTATTTTCTTTATAATTGCTATTTTTTCAATTTCATCCATCGTCCAAGTTCCTAAACCTTTTATCTTAACATCTTGTGCAACAGCCAATCGATGTATGACAATATATGGATCATCATTCATCCATTTTCCTTCAATTGCTGTATAAGCAGGTTCTATCTCATCAATAATTGCAACATATCCTATGATTAGATTATCAACATTCTCAATTATATAACCAAAACCATTTGAGATATCATTTTTTACAACATCTAGATTTGGATAACCATTTTGCCATTGATTACTTCCCTCCTCTTTTCTTTTCTCAATTGCTTGTTGCAAAATTTCCCAAATTCTATCTGCATCATTCAAAATAGCTTGACGTAAATTTAATCCAGTCTCCATATCTTATTTTTATTTTCAATATAAGTTATTTTTAAGCAAATCATAAGTTTTGATATTTAATTTTTTGATAAATTAATAGAACTAAACAATGTCATACAAACATGAGGTTTCCAAAATCTATAAAATATGTAAAAATACCTTGGCAACAAGTTTTAGCAATACTTATTTTATTACTCGCATTTGTATTTTTCAGAAGCGAACGCAAAGAAATGATGCAAATTATTCCGAGTATTCAAAGCGCAAAACCTATTTGGCTATTGATCGGTTTCGGAATAACGATTCTCTATATTTCGCTGCAAGCTGCAATGTATATCACAAGTTTCAAAGCAGTTGGTTTACCTCTTAAATTTTGGGACGCTGTCAATTTATTTCTCAAACGAAATTTTATCAGTGTTTTTCTACCAGCGGGCGGAATTAGTTCTTTGGCTTATTTACCCAAACAAATCAAAAAGCAACAATTTGAAACAAATAAAATCATTCAGGCAAGTTCTATTTATGGTTTTATTGGATTATTAACGGTTTTCATCATTGGCGTTCCTATCATTATTTATAGTATTTACGTCAACAAATATTTTAATGATTCGTGGATATCATTAGTCATTTTGGGCATAATTTTAATTCTAGTTTATTTCATTTATAACTCATTCAAAACCAAAAATAAATTCTATCAAATTATAGAAAATAAATTTCCAAAGATTACGGAAGAAATCAATCCAATTTTTGAAGCTTCTTTAGACAGGAAAAATATTAATCTCACAATTCTAATTTCAACAATCATCGAAATTACTGGGATTTTACACGTCTACATCGCAATGTTAGCGTTAGGTATTCAACCCACTTTTGATGCAGCAGCTTTGGCTTATACGATTTCTGTTTTATTGATGATTATTTCGCCTTTTTTGAGAGGTTTGGGTGCTGTAGAATTTACGATGGTGTATATTTTAACACAATTCGGCTATTCTCATAACCAAGGTTTAGTTACAACTTTATTGTACCGCGTTTTCGAATTTTGGCTGCCTTTAGGTTTTGGATGTTTGAGTTTTATGTGGCGTGGAAGAAAACTATTTGCACGAATTTTCCTGCTGTTATGATTTTTACATTAGGAATGATTAATATAATTTCAGTCATCACTCCTCCTCTTGCAGAACGTTTGCATTTCGAAAAATTGTATTTACCAATCGAATTCATGCATCTTTCAAAATTGATGATTCTATTTGTCGGAATTGCTTTATTGATTACTTCATCTTATCTCATCAAAGGATTAAAATCTGCATGGATTTTTGCTTTAATATTTGCCATACTTTCATTTTTTGGAAATATATTCAAAGCATTGGATTACGAAGAAGCTGGATTCGCATTTTTGACTATCTTTTTGTTAATTTAAAGCACAAAACAATACCCATTGAAAACAAATTGGGAAGTTTAATCAAAATCAAACAATGCGTAATTTCAAGGAAAAATTCACCAATTATTGGATCAATAAATACATATTTCTTTGAATGGTAATTATCACTTTGACCGAAATTATCAAAAGTAATTGAGAATATTACTAATCAAATAAAGTTAAATTAGAAAATATTGATTTACATAGTTACATCTTGTGAGATTCCGAACTATATTTTTTTTTAAATTTTCAAAAACTTGTTTTAACTTCTTAATTAATTATCCATAAAATAAGAATGAAACTAAATCGTAATATTTAGTTGAATGATTAAAAATTATCATAATACTTTCTGTATAAAATATAAAAAAACCTCAAGAAATAAATCTTGAGGCTTTAAATAAAAACTGGCAATGACCTACTCTCCCGCAAGTAGCAGTACCATCGGCACTGAAAGGCTTAACTTCTCTGTTCGGAATGGGAAGAGGTGAGCCCTTTCGTAATAATCACCCTAATATTTTTGTATTTTTAATCAGGTTTACATCCTAATCATTCGAT
>NZ_JAOCDF010000045.1:0-17409 GCF_029840775.1 Empedobacter sp. GD03865 | reverse complement strand
TTTTATATACAAGCTAATACAAATGCACTACGGGTCGAATTATATAAAGTTAAAAAGAAAGATCTGATTAATATTAAATCTGATACTATTGAACATTTTATTCAAAAGTTAGAAACTAAAAATTCTAATGAGGGATTTTATCCTTTTGCTTTAATTCTGGCAATTAATAAAGATTCAATAAAAAGTAAGTCGCTTAATCAACTTAGAAAATATCTAATCAATAAAAATTATAGATACAATTTTCGTCCACTTTCTACTCGAGAACGTTTAGTTGCTAATGCAAAATTCAATAATACTTCGGATGATTTTTCTAAAATAAATTGGGATAGTGTGTATTATGTAGATTTTAAGAAGTTTTATCCAAACAATTAATCATAAAAAATCCACTTCGTTTGAAGTGGATTTTTTATGATTTAAAATTTAATAAATTACTTATTCATTAAATCTTCGATTTCTTCTGCTTCTAACGGAATATTTTGCATCAAGTTGAAAGGCTTTCCTTCTTTTTGAATTACATAATCATCTTCCAAACGAATTCCAAAACCTTCTGCAGGAATATAGAATCCTGGCTCGTTTGTGAAAACCATTCCAGCCACAAAATCATCAGTCAATAAACCATAATCATGTGTATCTAATCCCATGTGATGAGACGTTCCGTGCATCATATATTTTTTGTAAGCTGGCCAAGCTGGATCTTCGTTTTGTACATCTGCTTTATCCAACAAACCTAGACCTAACAATTCAGAAGTATAAACTTTCCCTAATTCTTCGTGGTATTTGTACCAATTATTTCCAGGAACTAACATCGTTTCTGCTTCTTTTTTACAACGTAAAACTGCATCATAAACTTCGCGTTGACGTTTTGTATATTTTCCATTAACCGGAATTGTACGTGACATATCTGATGAATAATTTGCATATTCTGCAGCAACATCAAACAAAATCAAATCACCATCTTTACATTCTTGATTATTTTGAATATAGTGTAACACATTCGCATTATTTCCAGACGCAATAATTGGCGTGTATGCAAAACCTTTCGAACGATTACGAAGAAATTCGTGAACAAACTCAGCTTCGATTTCGAATTCCCAAACTCCAGGTTTTACGAAATTTAAAATACGACGAAAACCTTTTTCTGTGATATCACACGCTTGTTGAATCAATTGAATTTCTTCTGGTTCTTTTACAGAACGTAAACGTTGCAAAATAGGATTTGAACGTAAATAACTATGTCCAGGATAATCTGCTTTCAATTGTTTTACAAAACGATCTTCGCGCGTTTCTACTTGTGGCGCTTCCGTTACACGATAATGTTCGTTTTTGTTCACATAAACATTATCTGCTTCTACCATCAATTTGCGCAAAACATTTGGTAAATCTTGTAACCAAAGTACAGTTTTGATTCCAGAAACTTCTGTTGCTTGAGCTTTTGATAATTTTTCTCCTTCCCAAACTGCAATATGATCGTTTGTTTCGCGAACAAATAATACTTCTTTGTATTTTGGATCGTAAGCATCAGGAAAAATTAATAAGATAGATTCTTCTTGATCTACTCCAGATAAATAAAAAATATCACGATGTTGTGCAAATGGTAACGTAGAATCTGAAGAAATTGGATAAATATCGTTAGAATTGAAAATAGCAAGAGAACGAGGTTTCATTGCTTTTACAAATTTCGCTCTGTTCTTTACGAATAATTCGCTTGGAATAGGATTGTATTTTGTTGTCATAAAATTTTACATTAAATATTATGACCAAATTTAAGAAGATGTTTTTAGAAAAAAAAGGAAAACCCTCGCAGAAACGAGGGTTTTAACCTTAACCAACCTAAACCTATGAAAAAGCCATTAGCCTTTTATGTTGACAAATGTAAGCTACTTTTTTTAAACTGCAAATTTTTTTTAAAAAAAGTCAATATTTTTTTAACGTCAATATGATAAAACGATAATATTCAACAAATAAGCTATCTATAAAAAATCAATAATTATTCATTTGCGATATTCAAATAATTATTCTTATATTTGCACCTCGAATTTTAGTATAAATAATAACTTAAAAGAAGTTAAAAATGACACATTACGAAACTGTTTTCATTTTGACTCCCGTTCTATCTGATTCTCAGGTAGAGGAAGCAGTTAATAAATTCAATGACTTTGTTACTGCTAACGGTGGTGAAATCGTAGCAAAAGAGAACTGGGGCTTAAAAAAATTAGCTTACCCAATTCAAAACAAAAGAAATGGATTCTACCACTTAGTAGAATTTAAATCAGACAATAACGAGTTAGTTTCTCAATTAGAAGTTGCTTACAAACGTGATGAGCGTGTAATCCGTTTCTTAACTGTGAAATTAGACAAACACGGTATGGACTGGGCAGAAAAACGTAGAACAAAATTAAAGTCTAACTCTAACAAATAAGCAAAGCTATGGCAATTGACGATTTAGCAAAAAAAGCAGCTGGAGGTAGCGAATCAGAAATCCGTTATTTATCTCCTTTAGATATCGAAACACAATCAAACTCAAAATATTGTCGTTTCAAAAAATTTGGAATCAAATACGTTGACTATAAAGACGCTGATTTCTTAATTCAATTCGTGAATGAGCAAGGTAAAATTTTACCTCGTCGTTACACAGGAACATCTTTAAAATACCAAAGAAAAGTTTCTAAAGCGATCAAAAGAGCTCGTCACTTAGCATTAATGCCATTTATTGGTGATCAATTAAAATAATAACCTAAATATTAAAATATCATGAACGTAATTTTAAGACAAGATGTAGAAGGTTTAGGTTTTGAATTTGAAGTTGTTTCAGTAAAACCTGGATACGCACGTAACTTCTTAATCCCTCGTGGATTAGCATCAGTTGCAACTCCAAAAAATGTACAAGAATTAAATGAAGTTTTAGACGCTCGTAAAGCAGAAGAAGCTACATTAATCTCTGCAGCGAAAGAAAAAGCGGCTAAATTAGATGGTTTAGTTGTTAAAATCGACGCTAAAGTTGGTTCTGGAGACAAATTATTTGGATCTATCAACAATGCAGATTTAGCAGAAGCTTTAGTAAAAGCTGGTGTTGAAATCGAGAAGAAAAACATTAGAATCCCTGGAAATACTATCAAACGTTTAGGAAAATACGAAGCTAAAGTTCGTTTCCACAGAGATGTTGAAGTAGATTTCGGATTTGAAATTGTACCAGATGCTGCATCTATCAAAGCTGCTGAAGAAGCTGCTAAAACTAGAGCAGAATTAGCTAAATTAGATGCTCAAAAAGCAGCTAACGCTAATAAAGAAGAAGGTTCTTTCTTTAACTTCGATAACCCAATTTACGCTAACGACAAAAAAGCGAAAAAAGAGGAAGTATCAGAAGAAGTTGCTACAGAAGAAGCTCCATCTACAGAAGAATAATTATTATTCAACTATATATAAAAAAACCTCGCAATTGCGAGGTTTTTTTATGCTTTTATTTTAGATAATCTAACGTATTTACTTCTTTAAACTTTGGCGAACGTCGTAAGAAATCTTTGAAGAAAGCCGTATGCGTAGCACCCATTAATACAAAAATACGATCGTCTTTTGTAATCGGCACATTGTTCATATTTGAGAACATAGCTAAATTTCTATGATAATATTTCGCCGCTTGCTCTGCTCCTACTGGATATTTTTTGTATGAAACCGTCGTTAACATATCCGCATTAACTGCAACAGAAAAATCTAAAAATTCTGGTTGATTATAGTACTGCAATAACTCTTTCAATTTCACATCTTTTTTTGTAATTCCATTTTTTGAATCATTATTTCGGAACATTTCAATGTATTTTTTGAATGTAATCGAATCATCTTGCTCTTTCAACAAATCACCAAGCATATAAAGATAATCTTCTTGATAATTAATTCCGTAAATTTTCTTCGATCCGCTTAGTCTCCCAACTTCATAAGCCAATAACTCAACTTCGTTTGGATTTTCAAACTTCATTTTAGGATTAAGTAAATAATCTTGAAAAAGTTTATTCAACATTTTATTGCGAGAAGGATTTTGTTCAACTAAAATAATTGTAGGTTTAAAAGCCGCAATCTGCTTTGCTATTTCATGTATTTGACGAACATTATCTTGGTTATTCTCATCAAATTCAGTCGTACTTGCATCTGGCGTATATCCCATGTGAAAAGTTCCCATATTAAGAACTGGAATAGCATCATCAAATTTTGTTTGAAATTGATATTTTGCTTGAGCAGATAAATTCATAGTACCAATAAATGTAGCAATTGCAATAAATAAGTTTTTCATTTGAGTTAATTTTTAATTATGATTCAAATTTCTGTGATTCTGAAAAAATTGACTTCTATTTATCGACTAACCCATTTGATTTATCGACGAATCACTTCACTTTTATCTAGAAAAGAATCTAATTTTACAAAAAACAAAAACAATGGAGCGTGATAAAAAAAATTTAAGTTTCTCGAAACAAAAAAGTGTACTTATACTTTTGGGGTTCTGGCTTATTTACATTCTGTTTGATTACATAACAATTGGATTAGTTAATCTAACTAACGGAAATTCATTTTTTAAATCAATTACATTATTTGCATCAACAATGTATATTGTTCAGTTAATTACAATTTTTATTATCTATTTTTTTATTGCCCCCTATTTTCTTAAAAAAATAAATTGGAAATCGATATTATTCTCTATAGTATGTTCCTTTACAACATTCATTATTGTTCGTTATTTTATTGAGCAAATTATTACAGATTTTTTGTTCCATAAAGTCAATTATTTTGAAGGAACAACGATTAGTTTTTACATTTACGACAATTTACATTATGGTTCTTTTATCGTTTTTTCGTCACTTTTTTTATGGATGACATTTCATTCAATCCATACACTAAAACAAAATAACATCATTGAAAAAGAGAAAAAAGAAGCTGAAATTAATTTTTTAAAATCTCAAATTAATCCTCATTTTTTGTTTAATACACTCAATAATATTTATAGTTTGGTGAGTGTAAATTCTCCTCATTCGTTAAAAGCAATCGAAAATTTGAGTGCAATTATGCGTTTTACAACCTACGAAACCAATAAAGATAAAATTGAAATTGAACGAGAAATTGATTACATCAATCAATATTTAGATTTGGAGCAGATTCGTTATGGAGAAAAATTTTATGTCGAAAAAGAATTTTATATCGAGAATTCAAAAAAAATGATTCATCCTTATATTATTTCGCCCTTTATAGAAAATGCACTAAAACATGGTGTTGTAAAAGAAAAAGATCATCCCATCAAAATCAGTTTAAAAACTGATGCTACTTTTCTCGAAATATCAGTTTCTAATAAAATAAATCAACATCAAAAAGATGAAACTTCTGGAATTGGGCTCGTAAATTTAAAAAAAAGGTTGAATTATTATTTTGGAAATAATTATACATTCGAAATTAGGAATGATCACGAAACATTTCATATTTACTTAAAAATTCCTTTTGATGCCGAAAATTAATTGTATTATCATCGACGATGAGCCACTTGCTGTAGATTTATTAAAAAAACATGCAACAGAAAATGAACAACTAAATCTTTTGTTAGCCACAACAGAAGTTTTTGAAGCAATCGATTTTTTGAAAAATAATAAAGTCGATTTAATTTTTACGGATATACAAATGCCCGAATTAACAGGAATTCAGTTGATGAAAATTTTGGATGATTCGCAAAAATTTATCGTAACAACGGCTTATCAAGATTATGCTTTAGAAAGTTTTAATTTTCATGTGGTTGATTATTTATTAAAACCGATTACTAAAACGCGTTTTGATGCTTCTATCAAAAAATATGTTGAGTTTTTTCAATCAACTTCTACTAAAAATCAATCGACTTATTTATTTGTAAAAGCTGATGGAAAACAGGTTAAAATTAATTTTTCTGACTTGATTTACATTGAAGGTTTAAAAGATTATATCCGAATTCATACAAAAACTGAAAAAATACTGGTTTTAGAAACTATGAAATCATTCGAAGAAAAATTGCCAAATCATTTCAAAAGAATTCATCGTTCGTATATTATCAACCTTGATTATTTGACTTCGATTGATGGAAATTCGGTGCATCTCCACCAAATAATGTTACCAATTGGTGAAACGTATAGAAAAGAAATGAAGGATTTTAGTTAAGAAGTTATTAAGAAAAAAAATACTTATCATTTCGAGCTTGTCGAGAAATCTCAGATTCTTCATTTCGTTGAAACTACATTCAGAATGACAACAAAAAAAACTCCAACTTTTAAAAGTTGGAGTTTTTTTTATTATTTATATATTTCTTGTTCGTTGAATTAGTAACATATCAGCTAAAACCATCGCCGCTAAACTTTCGACAATTGGCACAGCTCTTGGTACCACACAAGGATCGTGACGACCTTTACCGTGCATTTCTACCATTTCTCCATCTGCATTAAGCGTTGTTTGCTCTTGCATTAACGTGGCAACTGGTTTGAAAGCTACTTTGAAATAAATATCCATACCGTTCGAAACTCCACCTTGTATTCCGCCAGAATAGTTGGTTTTTGTCGTTCCATCTTGATTAAATTGATCATTCATTTCCGAACCTTTCATTGATGTTGAAGTAAAACCTTCTCCATATTCAAAACCTTTTACCGCATTAATTGACATCATGGCTTGCCCCAAACGAGCATGTAGTTTATCAAAAATTGGTTCACCCAAACCAACTGGTACATTTTGAATAACACAAGTCACTTCACCTCCAATTGTATCTCCTTCTTTGCGAATTTCTTTGATACGATCAATCATTTTTTCTGCCATTTCTAGATCTGGACAACGAACCGCAGTTTCTTCGATTTTAGAAAAATCTAATTTAGAGTAGTCATGCTCTAATTTTAATTCGCCTACTCCACTTACATACGCTGTAATAGCAATAGAAGGAATAATGTGTTTTGCTACAGCACCCCCTACAACCCAATTTGCAGTTTCGCGCGCAGAAGTTCTTCCTCCTCCTCTATGATCGCGGACACCATATTTTGTTTCGTAAGTAAAATCGGCATGAGAAGGACGAAAAACGTCTTTTATATGATCGTAATCGTGAGATTTTTGATTATCATTCGGAATAATAAACCCGATAGAAGCACCTGTTGTTTTTCCTTCAAAAATACCTGAAAGAAATTGTACTGTATCTGGTTCTTTTCGTTGTGTCACAATTGCAGATTGTCCTGGTTTACGACGATCTAATTGCGCTTGTATCCAATCAAAATCTAATTCGATTCCACTTGGAACGCCATCAATTACACCTCCAATCGCTACACCATGACTTTCGCCAAAAGTTGAAATTTTAAATAGTCTTCCGAATGTATTCACAATAGTATATGTGTTTTTTGTTTTTATTTTTCGAATTGATAAATCACTGCATTAACATTCATTGTAGCTCCAACAGAAGCTAAAATAATTTTATCATTTGCGTGAAATTGATGAGGAGCTAATTCTCCTTTTTTGATTAAATCAAACATTGTAGGAACCGTTGCTACAGATGTATTTCCTAAGAATTGAACTGTCATTGGATCAATTTTTTCTGGTACAGCTACACCATATAATTTGTATAAACGCTCTATCATTGCATGATCCATTTTTGCATTTGCTTGGTGCAATAAAATTTTATCAATATCGGTAATTGATAAATTTGTTTCATCTAACAATTCTTTAATTGCTGGTGGAACATTTTTTAATACGAATTCGTAAACTTTACGACCTTTCATATTAATTGTTTTGATTGAACCTTTATAATCTGGATTTGCAGAACGTCCATTTGTCAAGTAAGCCAATTCATCACCTGTATAACTTAACGTTTCGTGATTGATGATTCCATATTTATAATCAGCTTCTTTCGCTTCCAAAACAACTGCTCCTGCTCCATCTGCAAAAATCATCGCAGAACGATCATGCGGATCTACAGCACGAGATAACGTATCAGAACCGATTACCAAAACTTTCTTTGCAATATTTGCTTGAATAAATTGATGTCCTAAAATCAATGATTCTATCCAACCTGGACAACCAAATGTCATATCATAAGGCTTACATTTTAGGTTTTTGATTCCTAAATTGTGTTTTACTTTTGCCGAAATTGACGGCATGATATCAATTTGATGACCAACAGGATCAATATCTCCAAAGTTGTGCCCAACGATTATATAATCTAATTCTTCTGGATTAACACCAGATTCTTCAATTGCTTTTTTAGCAGCAAAAGTTGCGATATCAGAATTTAATAAATCATCTTCTACATATCTTCTTTCTCTGATTTCTGTAATTTCCTCAAATTTACGCGTAATTTCTTCACCAGTTTTATCCAAACGATTTCCACTTTCGTCATAAAATTCGTGGTTAACAAAATCTTCGTTCGTAACAATTCTATTCGGTAAATAGTGTCCAGAACCTGTAATTACAGAGTTTATCATATTAATATTGTTCAATTTTAATAAAAAAATAATAGCGACAAAGTTACACATTTCATTAAAATAGTCATGAAAAATATGTAATAACTCATACCGAAATTAATAAAGTATATTTAATTTAGCAGCATGAAAAAAAATCCTTCATTAATTGGTCTTTTAATCGTCTGTGGATTAGCTGCTTTAATCGTTGTTATTTATAACACTTTTCTAAGCAAAAAAGATGGGTATGTTATTGACAATCCATCAAACAAAACCTTGACAATCAAAATTAACGATAAAGATTTTACAATTGCACCGCAACAAAATGCAAGAGTAGACCTGAAAAAAGGAAAAGCGCATATCGTTTATAGTTTTAATAACAAAAATGTAGATACAGTTGTAGATATTACAAGAGCAAATGGTTTTATAAATCCAACGCATCAAGAATATTATACATTTACACGACCTTATGGTGTTAGAAAAAACAAAGATTCTATCTTTTTATCAAACAATATTGCAATAGATAACAAGGTTTATCACGGAATTATCGAAAAATCTTCTCAATTATACATCGAAAACTTTTACTACAACATCGATCAGGATTATCCTAAGATGTTTATAAAAAGTGGCGGAAGCGAGAAAGCAACTGATTTATCGAAAATATTTAACAAAGAAGATTTTAAACAATTTTATTTCGAGAATTACGAATAAGATTTAGATTTTATAACTTTACAAAATGGCAAATCATCAACACGATGCAGTAACTCCTTACGAAGCATCAGATCTAAATAAAAAGAAACAAGTCGAGCAAATGTTCGATAATATTTCGCCAAAATACGATTTATTAAACCGTGTTTTATCAATGGGAATCGATATTCAATGGCGAAAAGATGTCATCAAAATGGTAAAAGCTTCTCAACCAAAAACGATTTTAGATATCGCGACTGGAACAGGAGATTTAGCGATTATGATGGGTAAAAATACCGATGCAAAAATTACTGGATTAGACTTATCTAACGGAATGTTGGAAGTTGGTCGCAAAAAAGTAAAAGAAGCTGGATTAGAAAATCGTATCGAAATGGTACAAGGTGATTCGGAAAATTTACCTTTTCCTGATAACACTTTTGACTGTGTAACCGTTTCTTTTGGTGTTCGTAATTTTGAAAACTTAGAAAAAGGTTTAGCAGAAATTAACCGTGTTTTAAGACCTGGAGGAACTTTTGTTATTTTAGAATTTTCGTATCCAACGGCTTTTCCAATGAAACAGTTGTACACGTTTTATTCTAAAAATATTTTACCTGCAATCGGTAAAATGGTTTCGAAAGATCAAAGTGCTTATACCTATTTACCAGATTCAGTTCGTGCTTTTCCACATGGAGAAGAAATGAAAAACATATTGAAAAGTGTAAAATTTACACAACCTATTGATAAAAAACTTACTTTTGGTATTGCAAGCATTTATAAGAGTATAAAATAAAATTGCTTGTTATTCGTTGAAAGTCTATGAGAAAAAATCTAATCATCGCATTATCGTTAACTGTTGCTAGCATTGCAAATGCGCAGTTTCGTCCTAATAATGACAGAAGCGAAAACAGAACTGAAACTGATCAGAAAAAATTTAGTTTTGGATATTTCTTGGGAACTAATATGATGAGTTACAAGATTGTTCCTAAAGCTCAAACAAATCCGTTACCAGTAACGGGTCCAACTCCAGAAGATGATGGAGTAAATGAGCATGGTTTGGTTTATTTAGATCAAGAAAGTAAAGCTGGTTTCTCTGTTGGATTAATCGCTAAAATGCGAGTAAATGATTATATTGATTTAAAATCAGAACCAGGATTGCATTTTGCTCAACGTATTTTACATTTTCGTAATGCCCCTTTAGCTGGTACATCGACTGGTACTTATGAAGGAGATTTAGAAGATTCTAATGTAAAACGCGAAGTAAAATCTACTTATATCGAAATTCCGTTGTTACTTAACTTTCACGGAGATCGTTGGTTCAATACACGTCCATACATTCAAGGAGGTTTGGGTTATCTAATGAATTTACAATCAAACGAAAACAAAGAAGACGATAACGAAACTGGAGTTTTCAGAACTACAACGAATAATTTTAACTGGCAAGCAGAAATTGGTGTTGAAATTTATTTCAAACGATTTAAACTTACACCAGCTCTAAAAGGTATGTTCTTCTTTAATAATGAAATTGTTCCTGATAAAGATGCTTCACAAAAGTATTGGACAGGAAGTTTGAATTCATTATCAACCAGAGCATTTGTTTTTTCTCTAAAATTTGAATAAAAATTAAAGTCATAATCATAAAATAATAAAAACCATAAATAATATAATCACATGAATTTTCAATTATCGGAAGAACAATTAATGATTCAAGAAGCTGCTCGCGACTTCGCTAAAGCTGAGTTATTACCAGGAGTTATCGAACGCGACGAAACATCTACTTTCCCAACTGATGCAGTAAAAAAAATGGGAGAACTTGGATTCTTAGGTATGATGGTTGACCCAAAATACGGAGGATCTGGTTTAGATAGCGTTTCTTATGTCATTGCAATGGAAGAAATCGCTAAAGTTGATGCTTCTGCTGCTGTTGTCATGTCAGTTAACAACTCTTTGGTTTGTGCTGGTATGGAAAAATATTGTAACGAAGATCAAAAACAAAAATATTTAGTACCATTAGCTTCTGGTCAAGTGATTGGAGCATTTTGTTTATCTGAACCAGATGCTGGTTCTGATGCGACTTCTCAAAAAACTACTGCGGTAGATATGGGAGATTACTATTTATTAAATGGTACAAAAAACTGGATTACGAATGGTGGAACAGCTTCTACTTATTTAGTAATCGCTCAAACTGATCCAGAAAAAGGTCACAAAGGAATCAATGCTTTCATCGTAGAAAAAGGATGGGCAGGTTTCGAAATTGGACCAAAAGAACAAAAAATGGGAATCCGTGGTTCTGACACACATTCATTGTTCTTTAATGATGTTAAAGTGCCAAAAGAAAACCGTATTGGTGAAGACGGATTTGGATTTGCTTTCGCAATGAATGTCTTAAACGGAGGACGTATTGGTATCGCTTCTCAAGCTTTAGGAATTGCACAAGGTGCTTATGAATTAGCGTTAGATTATGCAAAAATTCGTAAAGCCTTCAAAACAGAAATCATCAATCACCAAGCTGTTGCATTCAAATTAGCAGATATGGCAACTAATATTACAGCTGCTCGTATGTTATGTTTTAAAGCTGCGGTTGAGAAAGATGAGGGAAAAGACATTTCTATTTCTGGTGCAATGGCAAAACTATTTGCTTCTAAAACAGCGAACGAAGTTGCTTCAGAAGCCGTTCAAATTCATGGAGGAAATGGTTATGTTCGCGAGTATCATGTAGAACGTATGATGCGCGATGCAAAAATTACTCAGATTTACGAAGGAACATCAGAAATTCAAAAAATTGTAATTTCGAGAGGAATTGCTAAATAATTTTAAATAAATATAATTATTTTTTATCTTTATAAGACATCTGTTAATGACAGATGTCTTTTTTTATTTATTTAATCAAAAAACAATACGTCGTATATTTGTGGCGGAAAAAATATAAAGAAGATGAAAATTTTTAGATTCGGACCAAAAGGTCAGGAGAAATCAGGTGTAATCATCGATGAGAAAAAATTCGATGTTTCAGCATCAGGAATTATTTATGATGATGATTTTTTTGGAAATACAGAAAAACAAGAAACTTTACAAAAATATATCGAGCTTAACATTAACAGCTTGCCATTAGTTGAAGATGATGTACGTATTGGTACACCTTTAACTCGCCCAGGAAAAATTGTTTGTGTAGGTCTTAACTTTGATGATCACGTAAAAGAAACAGGTTTACAACAACAAGCAGAACCGATTATGTTTATCAAAGCTAATCAATCGTTTAACGGACCAGAAGACGGAATTATGCAACCAAATGGTTCTACAAAAATGGACTGGGAAACAGAACTTTGTATTATTATTGGTGAAAAAGCAAATAATGTAACGGAAGAAGAGGCGATGAATCACGTATATGGTTATGCATTGATTAATGATATTTCTGAACGTGCTTTCCAAACAGAACGTGGTGGAACTTGGGACAAAGGAAAAGGATGTGATACATTTGCACCTGTTGGACCTTTTATTGCAACAAAAGACGAAATCGAGGATGTAAATAATTTACGTGTTTGGTTAAAATTAAACGGAGAATTAATGCAAGATGGTAATACAAGTGATTTTATTTACCGCATTCCTAAATTAATTTCTTACCTATCTCAATTTATGTCTTTCTTACCTGGAGATATTATTTCTACAGGTTCACCTGCAGGATCAGGAATGGGAAAAACACCTCAAGTTTGGCTAAAACCAGGAGATGTTATCGAATATGGAATTGAAGGTTTAGGTTCTACAACTCAAACTATTTTACCTTTCTCAAGAGATTAGAATAAGATATCTTACAATTAAAAAAAACCGTGCAATTTAAATTTTGAATTGCACGGTTTTTAAATTTTGTTTAGCATCATACTTAATTGATTAAACTATAAAACGAATTCTTTTTCATACAATCAATCGATTAAATAGAAAGTCTAATTCGAAAAAAATATTGGATATTCAATTAATTAACGTAATTTTGCAAACGTTTTGACAACCATCTAAATGGTACAAATCCATCAAAATGACGAATAATTCCTAAAATCTTTTGGGAAAACAGAATCATTTTGTACATTTGCACCCCGATCGGATTGTCGGTAATTTATAAAATATTAAAAATCAAGATAGTGGACACGTTAAGTTACAAAACTTCATCAGCCAACAAAGAAACTGCTCAGAAAGAATGGGTAGTTGTGGACGCTTCTGACTTATCATTAGGTCGTTTAGCGTCAGGTGTTGCGAAGCTTATCAGAGGTAAGCACAAAACAAACTTCACTCCTCATGCAGATTGTGGAGATTATGTAATTGTTTTAAACGCTGACAAAATTCAATTAACAGGTAACAAATGGGATGACAAATTATACATCCGTCACACAGGTTACCCAGGTGGACAAAGATCTTTAACTGCGAAAGAAGTTTTTGCAAAAGATCCTGTACGCTTAATCGAAAAGTCAGTAAAAGGAATGTTACCTAAAAATAAATTAGGTAGTAAATTATTGACTAATTTACATGTATTTGTTGGTACTGAGCACAATCACGAAGCTCAACAACCAAAACAAATCGATATTAACGAATATTTATAATCTAATTCCATGGCAATAGTTCATAAAATCGGACGTAGAAAAACATCTGTTGCTCGTGTATACTTACAAGAAGGTAATGGAGAAATCTTCATTAACGGGCGCGAGTTAGCAATCTACTTCCCTACGGCAGTATTACAATACAAAGTAGAACAACCATTTTTAATCACTGGTACAAAAGAGAAATACAATGTAGATATCAAAGTATTTGGTGGTGGAATCACTGGTCAAGCTGAAGCAATTCGTTTAGCAATTTCTAGAGCTTTATGTGAAGTTGACGCAGATTTTCGTTTACAATTAAAACCAGAAGGGTTATTAACACGTGACCCACGTATGGTTGAACGTAAAAAATTCGGTCAAAAGAAAGCGCGTAAGAAATTCCAATTCTCTAAACGTTAATTTATTCAATTCATTAAAAAATCCATTTTCCGTTGGTTTAGCATCTAAACAAATAAGGCTAGAATTTTTCGACCACTTGTTTGTTGCTTGTTGAGATAACGGAACGTAAACTAAAAAAAAGAAAATGGCAAAAGTAAATGTAAAGGACTTATTAGGTGCTGGTGTGCACTTTGGTCACTTAACAAGAAAATGGAATCCGGCTATGGCTCCTTATATTTTTATGGAGAAAAACGGGATCCACATCATCGACCTTCACAAAACTGCAGTGAAATTAGATGAAGCATCTGAAGCTTTAGGAAAAATTGCTGCATCTGGACGTAAAGTTCTTTTTGTTGCAACTAAAAAACAAGCGAAAGATGTTGTAGCTAAGCATGCTGAAGAAATCAACATGCCTTATATTACAGAACGTTGGCCTGGTGGGATGTTAACTAACTTTGTTACTATCCGTAAAGCAGTTAAAAAAATGAATTCAATCGATCGTATGAAAAAAGACGGTACGTTTGAAACACTATCTAAAAAAGAAAGATTACAAGTTGATCGTCAAAGAGCATCTTTAGAGAAAAACTTAGGTTCTATAGCTGATATGACACGTTTACCATCTGCAGTATTTGTTGTAGATATCGTACGTGAGCACATCGCTATAGCAGAAGCTCAAAAATTGGGTATTCCAATCTTTGCAATGGTTGATACAAATACTGACCCTCGTCAAGTAGATTTCCCAATCCCTGCAAATGATGATGCTTCTAAATCTATCGATATCATCTTATCTACAGTAGCTGATTCTATCAAAGCTGGTTTATCTACACGTAAAGCAGAAAAAGAAAAAGCAAAAGAAGGTAAAGAAGAAGGAGCTGAAACAAAAGAAGCTTAACATTAACTTGATGATCAATTCATCGATATAATATACCTTGTAGCTCCTACACCACTTTGTGGTGTACGAGCTACTTTTATTTAAAATATTAAGAAACAAAATAAAAATATTACTATGAGCTACAAAGCAACAGCCGCTGAGGTAAGTAAATTAAGAAACGCAACTGGTGCGGG
Organism: Empedobacter sp. GD03865; assembly: GCF_029840775.1. Taxonomy (NCBI): domain Bacteria; kingdom Pseudomonadati; phylum Bacteroidota; class Flavobacteriia; order Flavobacteriales; family Weeksellaceae; genus Empedobacter; species Empedobacter sp. GD03865. The sequence goes on along the minus strand of NZ_JAOCDF010000045.1, from coordinate 2,273 downwards.
AATGATGGACTCTAAAAAAGCTTTAGAAGAAGCTGGTGGAGATTTCGATAAAGCAGTAGAGGTTTTACGTAAACAAGGACAAAAAGTAGCTGCTAAAAGAGCTGACCGTGATTCTACAGAAGGTGCAGTTATCGCTAAAGTTAACGCTGACCAAACTAAAGGTATCGTTATCGCTTTGAACTGTGAGACTGACTTCGTTGCTAAAAATGAAGCTTTCGTTGCTATGGCTAACGAAATCGCTGATTTAGCTTTAACAGTTAACTCTAAAGAAGAATTATTAGCTTTACCATTCGCTGGAATTACAGTTGGTGAAAAATTAACTGAGCAAACAGGTGTTATTGGAGAAAAAATCGAAATTGGTACTTTCCAAGCTATCGAAGGTGCTATCGTTAATTCTTACATCCACGCTGGTAACAAAATTGGTGCTGTAGTTTCTTTATCTGCTAACGTAGAAGGTGCTTCTGAAGTAGCTCGTGACGTTGCTATGCAAGTTGCTGCTATGAACCCAGTAGCATTAGATGAAACTTCTGTTGCTCAATCTGTAATTGACACTGAATTATCTATCGCTAGAGAAACTTTAGTTGCAGAAGGTAAACCAGAAAACATGATTGAAAACATCGCTCAAGGTAAATTACAAAAATTCTTCAAAGAGAATACATTAGTTCACCAAGCGTCAATCAAAGACGGAAAAACTTCTGTTCAAGATGTCGTTAAAGCTGTTAACGCTGACTTGAAAGTAACTGGATTTATCCGTTACAGCTTATAATAAGTTTATAATTTTTATTATATATCTTAAAGTGATGCTAAAATTTAGCATCACTTTTTTGTTTGGTATATATTTTGAAATGTTTGTTTTATAATTATTTATTTTTATATTTGTTAGGATTACAAGCATATGAAACACTTTATACTATTTATAACTATATTTTTATTCACCATAACATCTGCATCAGCTCAGTCGAGATTTGATCAGGACAAAGGCTCTGTTAGCATTTATCCAAATCCTGCGAGTTCTACGTTTACAATAAAATTTGATAATCCATCGAAAGCAAGTTCGGTATCTATATACTCGATTATTGGAAATGAAGTGATGAATAAAAAATTAGACGGAAGCCAGAAAGCAAACTTTAACGTACAAAGTTTGAAAAAAGGAAAATACATTGTTCGCGTTTTTAATGAAGATGGAACAACAGAAACACAATCGTTAATTAAGAATTAAGATTATTCATATAAAACAAAAAAGCTTCTCAAAAATTTGAGAAGCTTTTTTTATATCGTTACCCGAAAGTTTATTTCGCTTTCTTGTAATTATCTTCAACTTGTTTCCAATCCAAAACATTGTTAAACGCTTTCAAATAATCATCGCGTTTATTTTGGTATTTTAAATAATAAGCATGTTCCCAAACATCAATTCCTAAAATTGGCGTTCCTGCAACCTCTGCTCCTGGCATCAATGGATTATCTTGATTTGCTGTAGTTGTAACCGCCAAACTTCCGTCCGCTTTCACAACCAACCAAGCCCAACCAGAACCAAAACGTTTAGAACCTGCTTCGTCCAATTGCTTCATCAATTCTTCTGTAGAACCAAATGTTGCATCAATCTTCGCTTTAAGATCTCCTGTAGGTGCTTTCTGTGGCGTTGGAGACATAATATCGAAATATAGCATATGATTGTAATATCCACCAGCATTGTTACGTAAAGCAGCATTATTCATATCCATTTTTTTCAAAATATCTACAATATCATTCGATTTGATATTTGCTTCCTTTAACGCCGTATTCAATTTGTTGATGTAACCTAAATAATGTTTAGAGAAATGAATTTCCATTGTTTTTGCATCAATGTATTCGTTCAATTCATCGTAACCATATTTCAACGGTTTAATTTGGAAAGTTCCTGGGTCAGCTTTAACATCTGTAGGATTTCCAACAGACTCTGTAGCAGCTTGCACTGTATCTTGTTTTACAACTTCTTTAGTTGTTGAGTCAGCATTTTCTTTCTTCGTTTCGCATGACTGAACAAAGAAAAGAACACCCAAAACTGACATCAAAAATATACCCTTTTTCATCTTATTCTTTTATGTAGTTTACTTATAATATTAATATTTCTACTAAAATATACTAAAACTATCGAATATAAAATTGATTTCTTTTAATTTTCTGTTAAAGTCATCTAATTTTAAAAAATTACTTATTTCATATTTTTTATTAATTTTATAAAAACCAAAGATGAAATATTACTTAACTTATATTCTATTTTTAATTTGTTCAAT
>NZ_JAOCDF010000044.1:0-21521 GCF_029840775.1 Empedobacter sp. GD03865 | reverse complement strand
AACCTCACTAAGTATTTTTTAGTGAGGTTTTTTGTTTTTACGTGAAACCGTAATTTATTGTTAAAAGGTTGTTGTATGTTTGGAATATATTTATAAAAATGTAGATGATATAGGGAATATTTAACGAAACTTTTCTATCATTTATTTTGTAAATTACGATGTTATGTGCAAGTATTTCCTAAAAAATTCATTAACCAATGAAAATAAATCGAATTAAAATTGAAAACTTTCGTTCAATTAAAGAAACTGAATTCACAACAACAGACTTCAATATTTTTGTAGGTCAAAACAATTGCGGTAAAACAAACTTTTTTGAAGCAATCGAATTCTTTTTTAATGGTTTAGGAAGAGGTGCAAACATTAATGAACTTAAGTATAAAAGAGATCCTCAAAATGAAATTCTTGTCGAAATTGAATTTATAGGATCACAAAATGGAGCTTCATTAATGCAAAATCAAACAAATAAAACTAAAATTGAAAATGCTCTAAATGGAGAAGACATTGTAATTTTTCAAAGAATTAGTGGTATTCCGAATAAGCGGAAAATGTTTGTTAATGGTGCAGAAGTAACACCTGGAACTGGATTTGACGCAGCATTAAACGATTTCCTTCCAAAGTTTGAATATATAAGCACTAAACAATATTATGATGCTGTAGCAAAATATTCGAAAACAACTCCTATTGGTATAATGCTTTCTGGAGTTTTAAATACTATTCTACAAGGAAATCAACAGTATCAAGCATTTCAAGCCAAATTTGCTGAACTATTTGAAGATGATAATTCTGCAATCAAGCAAGAGTTCGTAAGTATCGGAAATAGTGTAAAAATTCATTTAGAAAAACAGTTTCCTGATACTACAAAAGTTAAGTTTGAAGTTACTCCCCCACAATTTGACGATTTACTTAAAAGTTTTTCAACATCAATCGACGATGGTGTAGAAACGTCTGCAGAAGAAAAAGGAGACGGAATGCAACGAGCTTTAATGCTTGCTATTATACAAGCTTACGCAGACTACAGAAAACAAAACGAAGATGTCGGAAAGTCATTCCTATTTTTCATAGATGAAGCAGAGTTACATCTTCATCCAACCGCACAGAGAAACCTTAAAAATGTTCTTCACGCTCTTTCGCAAGAAACAGATCAAGTATTCATAAATACACATTCATCTGTTTTTGTAGCGGATAATTATACAAATCAGTCAATTATGAAAGTTGAAAAAAACAGTGGTGAAACTGAAATTGAGGTTGTAAGCGAGTTTGAAAAACCCTATATTATTTTTGAATTGTTGGGAGGAAGTCCATCTGATTTACTTCTACCAAAAAATTTTCTAATTGTTGAAGGATTGACTGAATTTGAATTATTAACGAGAGTAATTAGAAGATTTTATGCCGATAAACCAGCTATTCAAATTATAAAAGCAAACGGTGACATTGACCAAGCTGAAAGAACAATAAATGCAATCGAAAAATTATTTATTCCATTAGGTTCTAGCATATACCAAAATCGTGTAGTATTATTATTAGATTGTCCCTCAGTACAAACAGAAGGTGGCGTAAACCATTTTAGACAAACATATAGACATTTAGTCGAGAATAATCAACTACACATATTATCACACAGGGATATTGAACAAATTTATCCTGATCAAGTTTGTTCAACATATACAAATTGGAGGAAAACTCAAGCTGACTTAGATGCTACTAATGCAAATGGAGATAAAATAATTACAGGAAAGAAGAAAAGGCAATTAGCAAAACACGTTGGAGAAAATATTACGCAAGAACAATTTGAAACAGATTTATATCTATGTTATCAAGCTTTATTAAGATGTTGGGACTTAGCTCTACAATAATGCCAGCACATAACAAGGGTAACTGTTGCACAACTCAAATTTTAGGTACAAAAACACAAATAGTATAAATAATAACCTCTTTTAATACTTCGGCAAGCTCAGCAACCGTTTTAGTGAGGTTTTTTGTTTTACACAATAAAGTATACAATATAGTTTTGTTTGTATATTTGAGTTTAATTTTAAGAAAAAAAACGCAATGCTCAAATTATTTAAGAAACGAGAAATCATTAAAAGTGAAGAGGATGAGCTTGCTGAATTAAGAAAAAATCTTACCGAAGCTATTGATGAAAATATCAAAATTGCAGAAGAAGATATTCAAAATATTAAAACACTACTTCTTCAAAACAAAAGTTATCAAACAGATTTTTTCAATAGTTTATACAATTCCTCAATTTACATTTCAATTTTCGATATGGACGTTTCAATTTTAACTGAAAAATTTATTCTATCAAAAAGAGATTATGAAAAAAAACTATTTGCAAGAATTCTTGCATTAACAATAATAGAATTTCTTGATGATATTAATCCATTAATTGGAAGAGATTTAAGTAAGCAGCTAAGAGATCTTAAACAAGAAAAGTTTGTAATTCCAGTTAGAGAAATTTCTAAAAAATTCGCTAAATATAAAAACGAAAATGAGCAATACTTAAGAATCGTGAGGAATAATACAATTGCTCATAAAAATACTGATGCATTGGAACTTCACAAATTCATAAATGAAATTGAAAGTGAAGAAATTTATAATTTGGCAATTGAATTAAAAAAACTCTCTACTGAATTTAACAAATTATCAACAAAAATTATTTATTCAATAATTGACTTTATGAAGAAAAGTATAAATAAAAGAAAGAAAAACCACGACTAACATAGGTAACTGTTGCACAACTCCAATTTTAAGCACAAAAACACAAAATAGTATAAATTACAATCTCTTTAGAAGTGATTTTAAGGAGGTTTTTATTTCTGTTTTTTTTACAGAATTATAAAAATAGTTGTGGTAATTCTTTTCGTCCTTGCATACTAAAAATAAGAAAAATTAGCCTATTCTAGAGTTGTGCAATAAGCACATCGGCTTGGCAAAATTCGAGGTTAATTGCAAAATTGAACTTCTCGCTTATTTTATCCGCCAAAAGCTGTCCATATTCGTATTTTTTGTGAGTTTACAAATAATGGAACAGCTTTGGCTACGTTTCGGTCTGAATTGAACTTTTCGCTTCAATTTCCGCCACTGACATTAAGCCCCGAAACGTTGTGCGTAATATTACAAAAAAAGCTCTCCGAAATTCGAAGAGCTTTAATATTTTCTTTCACTTAATTACGTTTTCCATTAAAAGGAAAAGAGGCTTTATTAAGCATTACGTTACAAAGATATGTATTATATTTGTAAATGCAGTACTATTTAGAAAATTTTAATGGAATATAATAAACTCGAGTACTATTTATCGCAACCAAGACTAAATAGATTTCTTATTGCTTCAGGTAATTCAAAAACAAAAGCTCAAAAATTGTATCGTGCTAATCTAAGAGTTGCTCAATCATTTTATCCAATTTTAAACTTATTTGAAATATTCTTAAGAAATACTTGTAATTATCAGGTATCTTCTCATTTTGCAAATCCTAATTGGATTATAACAGAGAAGAATGGTTTTATGAATCATAATTCATTAACAGCATCAAGATTTTTTCTTAAAAATTCAATTATTAACGCAGAGAAAAGTATTAAACGTAAAGGAGGATTAATTACAGCTGGTAAAATAGTTGCTGAACAATCTTTTGGTTTTTGGACGAGTTTATTTGATACTCATCACTATCGTTTAATCGGAGGTGTAGTTATCCATTGCTTTAAACATAAGCCAACTGGCATTAATAGAAGTATCTTAAATCAAAAATTAAATAGAATAAGGGAATTTAGAAATAGGGTTTATCATAATGAACCAATTTGCTTTCGTGGTAATTTAATTGATTTTACATATGCTGAAGATATAAAAGATGAAATATATGAACTTTTGAGTTGGATTGATGCAGATTTAGCAAATTATGTTGAATATTTCGATGCAATAGAAAATAAAATAAACATTGCAAAGAATTTATAAAATACTACACACAATAACTAAGCTTTCGTCTTGCCCGGAGGGCATGAGATGTATTGAAATCATTGAACACAAATAACAAATAAAAGTAGTGAAGTAAAGCCTGTTGAACCCTTCGATAAACTCAGGACAGGCTCACCGAAGTTAGCTTTTAATTCTTATGGAGTTATCTAAGTTTGTTTTAGACTACACAAGCAGTATTTTATATGATTACTGCTTTTTTTGTGCTTATTTAAAATGCGAAGTAGTAAAAACTATAAAAAACACAAAATAGTATAAATAGTAACCTCTTTAAAAGTGATTTTAGGGAGGTTTTTTGTTTTATATGAAACCGTAGTATATTAAACTCTTTATAAAAAACATTCGTTTTAATTCTTCTACAATCATTTTAATTGATTCAATTTTTAATTGTTCTTATAGTCGTAATCATTATCTTTATTCCAAAGTTGATGCTATGTGTTTTCATGTAAAAGTGACCAAAACAAAAGAACAGATTGAAAAGAAATCAAGGTTGAAATTCAAACCTGAAGTTAGATTTGCGCCAAATCCTCATTTCAAAGGTTTTGATCATCCGAAATTACCTGTTATCACCAATCAACAAGATTATATTCATTTGTTCGAGTGGGGTTTAATTCCGCATTGGGCTGGAAATGATTTTAATTCGAATAACACCTTAAACGCACGTATTGAAACTATAGATGAAAAACCATCTTTTCGAGATGCTTACACCAATCGTTGTGTGATATTGGTTGATGGCTTTTATGAGTGGCGACACGAAGGCAAAGACAAAATCAAATATGATATCGGAATCAACAATAATTTGATGTGTTTAGCAGGATTATATTCAGATGACACGTTTACGATTGTTACGACTGAAGCTGTCGGCATTATGGATTATATCCATAATACTAAACATCGTATGCCAGTAGTCCTAAATGATGGTGAGAATTTGATGAATTGGTTAGATTGTAAACCAATTGTTCCGTTTACTGATTTTAGCTACCAGCGTGAAGATGGCCAAGTGAGTTTATTTGGATAATTCGGATTTTATATGTCGAAATAAGATTTTTCGGACATCCTTATTATCTTGTTTTTGCTCAATAAATAATTTCATTTCATCAAGATTTTCAAGTAAATGATCGCAATAGCCAAATCCTTTGTAAACTCCTTTTTCGATTAATACAATACCTTTTTCATTTTCAGTTCTTCCACCCAATTCAAATAAAAAGTCCTTTTTAGGTAAATTCACTGTTTTCAAAAATTGACGAACTCTTTTATTATAAAGTTTCACTTCTTCCCTATTTATACAAGCTCCATTGCATTCGTCTAAACTATATTGAAAACAACTTGATTTGGTTTTATATAAACCATTTACTTTTTGACAAAGCTTATATTTTTCAGTGATATAGAATAAATAATCTTTTGCTTCATTTTGCGATGTAAATGAAATGATTTCGCTTCCAGAGTTGTCAATTTTATTTATTATTAATGCGTGATAACCATCCGAATTTATTTCTTTATACATGGCGTAAAAGAACTTAATCTTGCGTTGAGCTCTATTAAATATTGGCAGATTTTGTTTGATTAATTCAGATTCTCTCAACAAAGCAATTAATTCATTTCCTGTATTTTCAAATTGTATAGAATGCGTAAAATGCTGAAGTTTAATTTCCTTTTTATCAAGTGATTTGAAATGCTGAATCAATCTTTTTCTGATATCAATACTTTTTCCAATGTAGATAATATCTTGCTTGTCGTTGTATAAATAATACACGCCACAAATATTTTTTGGAACTTGGTCAACCAACGTTTTCAATCTATCATTCAGTACCATAGCGCAAATTTACAGAATCAATTTTTAACTTTATTTTTTTAACACTTTTCGACGACACCTTGTAGCGTTTTAATTGCTCAACTTTGTAACATGATGTACGCTTTAGTTGACTGCAATAATTTTTATGCCTCGTGCGAACGAGTTTTTAATCCAACGCTGAATGGAAAGCCTGTTGTGGTACTTTCTAACAATGATGGTTGTGTAATTGCACGTTCTAATGAAGCAAAAGATTTAGGGATTCCAATGGGTGCTCCTGCTTTTGAATACGAGAATAATTTTAGATTAAATAAAATCAATGTTTTCTCTTCAAATTATGCTTTATATGCGGATATGAGTAATCGCGTGATGATGATTTTAAAATCCTATTGTCCTGATATAGAAATTTATTCGATTGATGAATCTTTTCTTCTTTTCAAAGGCTTTGATAACTATGATTTGGTAAATTACGCCCAAGAAATTAAACAAAAAATATATACCATTACCAAAATCCCTGTTTGTATTGGTATTGCTCCTACAAAGGCTTTAGCTAAAGTGGCGAATCGAATAGCAAAGAAATTTCCTAAACATCATAATGGTGTTTATATGATTGATTCGAAAGAGAAAATAAACAAAGCCTTAAAATGGTTAAAATGTGAGGATATCTGGGGAATTGGGCGACGTTTAGCTAAACGTTTAGCTTTTATTGGTTGTAAAAACGCGTATGATTTTACATTATTGAGTGATGAATACATTAAACGAAATTTCTCAATCGTAGAATTGCGTTTGAAAAAGGAATTATTAGGCGAAAGCGTCTTAAAATTAGATGAAGTTCAACGCAAAAAATCAATTGCGACTACTCGTAGTTTTGAGAAAACAATCAATGATTATGAAAATCTGAAAGAGCGTGTTTCTACATTTGCTGTTTCTTGTGCCGAAAAGCTTAGAAAAGAACAATCAAAATGCAACATTATTACTGTTTTTGTGATGACCAATCGTTTTGATGAAAAGCAATCATTTGTTTCAAACTCATTAAGTACAACCTTAGATTTTGATTCGAATTCGAGTATCGTTTTGTCAAAAACAGCTTTATTTTTATTGGATAAATTGGTTCCTGCCGAAGGCAAAGTTCCTGATTATAAAAAAGCTGGTGTTATTGTTTCGGCTATTACACCCAATAATCAAGCACAAATGAATTTATTTCACGAAGATTCTCCAAAACATAAAGTTTTGATGAGTGTCATGGATCAATTAAATGCAAATTATGGCGATCATATGCTAAAATTAGCTTCGCAGGATGTGCGTAGAAAATGGAAAATGAAGCAAGAACGTTTGTCGCCTTGCTACACAACAAGATTTACAGATATTTTAAATGTTTATTAAATGGTACATTTTATTCAAGTTCCGAAATTCTCAGAAGAGTTAATCAATATCCCTATCAAAACAGATGGTGAAAAACGATTTGTTCAATTTTTTGGTGATGTTTCAGCAGGTTTCCCCTCTCCTGCTGCTGATTTTGTACAGAATAATATTAGTTTGGATGAAATTTTACTGAATCATCCCGAAGCAACTTATCTTAATCGTGTGGGTGGCGAAAGTATGTATCCTGAATACCTAAAAGGTGATTTACTTATCATTCGATCTGATATCGAACCCAGACATCATGATGATATTGTAGTATCGGTCAACAATTCCGAATACACGTTCAAACGTTATGATGCCATCAACAAACAATTGATTTCTCTAAATCCGAAATACAAAAATTGTATTCAATTACAAGATGAAGATGTTGTCATTATTTTGGGTGTGGTTACAGATTTGGTGAGGCATAAGAGGAATTAAAAAAAACTATAAACTATTTTGATAATTTATATATAATCAATAATTTTATATCATAATTCAATCATCAAGAGTACATAAGGTACACCAACCGAGTTTAACAAACCACGGTGGTAAAGCGATGAGGGCTGTTCAGTCAAAAAATTGTCACTCTCTAAATTCTTAATGATTGATACTGTTTAATAAATTAAAGTATCAAAACAATGGAAAATTTAATTGAAAAATTTGAAAAAAACTTGATTTCACTTTCTGATCAAGAAGTAATTAACTCCTTCAATAAAGAGGTGGATAATACTGGATGGGTTGCTGCACGAGCTCACTTTCTAAAAGCATTAACTAATCAATTCGAATCAAGAGAAATTGACTATTCAATCATTAAAAATGAAAATACAATTTCTTTCGCGAAAAAGGTTTTACTAAAGGAAAAAAAATTACACTATTAAAAAACATGAGCTGATTATTTATGCTAATCGGCTCATTTTATAAATTTATAACAATTCGTAAAGCTTTACCTCTCCTCCATTTTTTTCTTCGTAACTATTCGCCCAAGTAAAATAATCATACTCAATTTCTGACCAACTATTAGCTTCATATTCGAACCCATAGTTTAAGTTACCTTGATTCAATTCAAGCGAAACATGTAAACGATCTTTGTATACAAAATCAATTGATTTATCAAACAGCGTATTGTTATTTAGTTTATTAAGTACAAGTTCAACCATGTTAGTTGGATGATACTTTTTCAACATATCATCTAACATTATTTCTCCGACAATTACAAGGTCTAACGCTTCATTGAAACGATACAAAACCCAGTAATTTTTTAAAGATTGAACTTGATCGATTTCAAAATCAGAACAGGTACAAAACGTGACATCAGAATAAACTTGACACATCAATTTAAGTTTTGATAAATATACTTTTTTATTTCAAAAGCTTCTATCCTATTCTACCTTTTTATTCGTTGTTTATTATCATCACGTCTTATTTTGTCGCTATACTTCATTATATTTGAAAAACATTAACAAATATGGTTTACCGTAAATAATTATCCGTTATTATGACTTTATTTGCAGTTTAACATTTTGTATATTTACAACAAAGAATTGATAAACAATTATGGCTAAAAAAGTACAAACCAAAAGTACAGAAGAAATCCTTTGGGATGCAGCAAATAAATTACGTGGTTCGATAGAACCGTCAGAATATAAACACGTGGTATTGAGTTTAATCTTCTTGAAATTTGCAAGTGATAAATTCATCAAACGCAGAGAAGAATTAAAAGCAGAAGGTAAAGAAGCCTTCTTAGAAATACCAGAATTTTACCAGGCAGAAAATGTATTCTATTTACCAGAGGAATCGCGTTGGGAATACATTATCGAAAACGCCAAACAAGAAGATATTACCCTTAAAGTAGATACTGCGCTTAAAACGATAGAACGTACCAACAAATCGTTAGAAGGTGCGTTGCCAGATAATTATTTCTCAAGATTAGGATTGGATCAATCTAAGTTTTCGGCTTTGTTGGATACCATCAATAATATCGACACCTTAAAAGACGAAGCGCAGGATATTGTAGGTCGTGTGTACGAATACTTTTTAAGCAAGTTTGCTATTGCCGAAGGAAAGGGAAAAGGAGAATTCTATACGCCAAAGTCGATTGTAAATTTAATTGCTGAAATGATTGAACCGTACAAAGGGAAAATCTATGATCCGTCTTGTGGTTCGGGTGGTATGTTTGTGCAATCGTTGAAGTTTATCGAAAAACATCAAGGAAACAAAAAGGACATTTCGATTTACGGACAAGAATTAACAAATACCACGTTTAAACTGGCTAAAATGAACTTAGCCATTCGTGGTATTTCTGCCAATTTAGGCAACAAAGCAGCCGATACTTTTGCCGACGATCAGCACAAAGAATTGAAAGCCGATTACATCATGGCGAATCCGCCGTTTAATTTAAAAGATTGGCGAGCAGAAAATGAATTAACCGATGATTCACGTTGGACAGGTTATGAAGTGCCACCAAAATCGAATGCCAATTATGCTTGGATTTTGAATATGATTTCCAAACTATCTCAAAACGGAGTGGCTGGATTTATCTTGGCTAATGGCGCACTTTCGGGTGGTGGAGAAGAGTACAAAATCCGTAAACAAATTATAGAAAACGACTTGGTAGAAGCGATTGTAATTCTTCCTCAAAATATGTTTTATTCTACAGATATTTCGGTAACGCTTTGGATTTTGAACCGCAATAAAACAGAACGCACTGTAGAAGTAAATGATGGCGTAAAAAACTATCGTAATCGTGAAGGTGAAGTATTGTTTATGGATTTACGCCAAAAAGGGGAACCGTTTGAAAAGAAATTCATTCAGTTTGCTGAACAAGAAATTGAGCAGATAGCAGCAACCTATCATAACTGGCAACAAAAAGATTTTGAAACGACTTATGCGAATGAACCCGAATATTGTTACTCTGCAACCTTAGAGGAAATCCGTAAAAAAGATTATTCGTTGGTACCAAGTAAATACATAGCGTTTGTAAACCGTGACGAAAACATTGATTACGATACGAAAATGCAAACGTTGCAAACCGAATTGAAAGACTTGTTTCAGCAAGAAGAAACCTTGAAACAAGAAGTAGCAAACGTGTTTAAATCGTTGGGCTATGAGTTATAAAAAGTTAGGAGATATTGTCAAATTTATTTCCAATAAAAATGTAGATGGTATAGCAACTATTCTTTACGGAATTAATATTGATAAATACTTTATGCCTTCTGTAGCAAACACTATTGGAGTGGATTTAAAAAAATATAAAGTAGTTGTAAAGAATCAATTTGCATGTAATAGAATGCACGTTGGAAGAGATAAACGATTACCAATTTCAATGTCTACATTTGATTATCCATTTATTGTTTCTCCAGCTTACGATGTATTTGAAGTTACAGATGAAAATGTAATTCCTGAATATTTAATGCTTTGGTTTCGTAGAAGTGAATTTGATAGACAATGTTGGTTTTATACAGATGCAGACGTACGTGGTGGATTAAGTTTAGATGCATTAAAATCAATTGAAATTAGAATTCCATCCATCGAAAAACAACGCGAAATTGTAGCCCAATACCAAGCAGTAGCAAACAAAATAAAAGTCAACGAACAGATTTGCGAGAAGTTAGAAGCCACTGCGCAAACGTTGTACAAGCAATGGTTTGTTGATTTTGAATTTCCCTGCCTTCCTTCGAGCTATCGTCCTCACGGGCAGGTAAACCAAAATCTGCCAATCGATGAATATATTACTAAGATAGGAAGTGTTTGTACATATAGTAGGGTCGGTGGTTTACCCGTTTCAGATGGCAAAACTTGGTTTGTATATCTTATCTTATGTGAGAACGATTCTGTTTATAAAGGAATGACGAATGATTTATACCGTAGGTTTTACGAACACTATATGGGAGAAGGTGCTGAATGGACAAAACTTAATAAACCTTTAAAAGTTATTCATTGGGAAAGTTTTGCAACAAAGGAAGAAGCTGCAAAAAGAGAAAAAGATTTAAAAACAGGCTATGGTAGAACTTGGATAAGCAGGCAAATTGAAAAAGCAGGCGGAATTACTCAACTAAAAACCAGTTTACCTGCCCCGCAAACGGAGTTAAGGACGGCAGGGAAAATGGTGTACAACCAAGAATTAGAAAAGGAAATTCCTGAAGGTTGGGAGGTGAAAGAATTAGGGAACTTTATTCAAAGTTTCTCTAAGTCTCATGATTTTAAGAAGAAACAATTAATCTTTTTTAATACATCAGATATATTAAATGGTGAATTTTTACATTCTGAATATATGAATGTGGATGAAATGCCAGGTCAGGCTAAAAAATCTATCAAAAAGGATGACATATTGTATAGTGAAATCAGACCGAACAATAGAAGATTTGCATTGGTAAGAAATGATGCAGATGATTATGTGGTTTCTACTAAATTAATGGTATTAAGAAGATTAAATAATGAATTGGGATTATATAGAATATATTATTATTTAATATCTGATGAGACGATTAAAGATTTTCAAGATTCTGCAGAAGGAAGATCAGGTACATTTCCACAGATTACATTTGATGAAGATTTAAAATTCAGAAAAATTATATTTGGTTCAAAAGAGATTGAGGATAAAATGGAAAATATATTTAAAAATTGTTTTTATCAAGTTTACAATTTAAAAGACCAAAATAAACAACTCACACAACTTCAATCGTTGTTATTAAGTCGCTTAGCAACGTTAGAGGGGTAAAGAAAAACTAAATTACTATAAAAATCAACACAAATGGGAAAAGAAATTAGTATTAGCGAAGCATATATTAAACAATTTGTAGAAAGCTTACGACCAGAAGATCACGAGATACGCAAACAATTAGATTTTGGGTATTCTTGGGAAAAGAATACTGCTATTTTATATACGATTCGTCCATTTTGGAATAATCCGAACGAACTAATCCAATCAGAATTTGCTAAAATTCGCTATACAAAAACCACAAATGAATGGAAACTGTATTGGATGCGTGCTTCAGGCATATGGGAGTTGTATGAGCCACACCCAATTGCTGATAATTTACAAGATTTATTAGCGATTATAAAAGAAGATCAGTTCCATTGCTTCTTTGGGTAAAAAATACAAAACACTCCCAACTACAATCGTTGTTGTTAAGTCGCTTAGCAACGTTGGAGGGGTAAACGAAAATTAAACTACTATAAACTTAAGAAAGACTATAATAAATGAAGAAATTTAGATATTCAGTACCTAAAGGATATAAAGGAATAGCGAATAATATTAATTTGGAATTCAATACCAACTTAGCTGTTATTACTGGATTAAATGGTTCAGGAAAATCTACGATACTGAAGTATTTATATGAAAATTATTCTGATAGAAGCAAATGCTTTATAAAGACTTTACAAAACAATGATTTCCAAAATGGTGATAGAAGAAAGTTAATAGGCTCAAATTCAAATGACGAAATTTCTTTAGAGAACATTATAAAAGAGATTGAATCCATAGGTCTTAGAAGAAGAGGTAGAGTAAATTCTCCTTTTTTAGATAAAACTGATTTTTATTCTGCTTTATTCGATGTAGGAAGTATTTATTACGCTAATGGTTATTTGTATTTAGAAGGTATTGCTAATCTATTAGCTGATTATCAATTTGATGATCTAGATAATATAAAAAAAGAATTGGGAATTCCTACCTCCCATCAAATTGATAAAAAGTTAATTACTGAACTTAATAAAAATAAAGTTAATAACTCAACTATTTTTGGAATCCAAAAGGGTGGTAATATTTTGGAAAAATTTTATGCTTTAGGTTTTAATGAAGTACAAAGAGAGATTATTAATAAAATGCGTAAAAAAATTGAGGATGATTTAAAAATTGAACTTAGGAAAAAATCCAAGATTTCTAGCGAACATACTTTAAAAAAATATATATACGATTTAATCACAAAAGAATTTCGTTCGATCGAATCTATAGTTCAAAAAATGTCTAATAAGATATTTCAGGATTTTAAAAGTAAAAGTTCAAAAACTAAAACAAAAAAATTATGGGAGGAAATTAATGAAGAACTTGAAAAGTACTGTAAAAATGGACATTTTAAATATGTATTAGTACCACCTCAAAGTTTTGAATCAAACTATGAAATAGCATTTGATAGATATGATAAGCCATTAAAAAATTACATTCACTTTGATTCATTATCTAGTGGTGAAAAAATTATATTTGAACTAATTTGTTATTATTTTGCTGCGAAAGAATCAAAACTAGAACTTATAATGCTTGATGAGTTTGATGCTAACTTGAATCCTCAGTTAGCTGAAATGTAT
Organism: Empedobacter sp. GD03865; assembly: GCF_029840775.1. Lineage (NCBI taxonomy): Bacteria > Pseudomonadati > Bacteroidota > Flavobacteriia > Flavobacteriales > Weeksellaceae > Empedobacter > Empedobacter sp. GD03865. The sequence goes on along the minus strand of NZ_JAOCDF010000044.1, from coordinate 8,064 downwards.
ATTTACGTTATTAAAGAGCAATTCAAAAATATTAATGTAGTTCTTACCACTCATTCTCCATCAACTGTAGTTGAAGTTGAGCCTAAGGAATTGTTTGAATTAACAGATTCTCGTGAGCTTAAGTGTGCTAATGATGAGAATGGAAAAAGAGAGATTTTGAAGCGACTAGCTCCAAAGTTTGTTTATCATGGAGAATTTGGAATTTTAGAAGATGTATTTAATACAAAATATGATATGATTGTATTCCTTGAAGGAAACAATGATGTTAAAAATTTTGAATCAATTAAAGGCGATGATAGAATCAAATTCATTGATTCCAATGGATGTGGCAATATGCCTAATCTAGTAAGAATATTTAAAGCAATACCGTTTTTTAAGAATCTTGCAAACCAAAAACAAATAGCTTTTTTATTTGATTTTGATAAGGATGGTTTTGAAAAATTAGCAGAATGTATTTCTGATAAACAATTTAATTCACAATGCATTTACGACACAATAAGGAATAAAGAAGCATTTTGTTATAAAATGGAAGATTTAAATATTTTTGTTTCACATTTAATACCAGCTCAAAAACATTCTTGGCAAATTTCTGATGTATTTAGACACCAAGAATTAAAAATTGAAGGAATAGATGGAATTCATAGGCAATTTGACCATTTGAAAAAGATTAAGGACGGTTTTCATAACCTAATTGAAGCCCAATAAACCAATGAAATACACCGAATCACAATTAGAACAAGCTTTTATAAGTCTTTTGGTGATAGAGGAGTAATCAATTTTTTTGAAACAGTGGGCGAAGTTAGTATGGGCGAATTGCAATTCGCCCCAACAAAAAACTATCAGTATATTATACTTTTAAATAGCTAAGTTATGGAACAATACAACCCTCATAAACATCATCGAAGATCGATACGTTTGGTTGGCTATGATTATAGTCAAGCAGGATTGTATTTTGTTACTTTAGTTTGTCAAGATAGAGCGCATTTGTTTGGTACTATAAAAGATGGCATCATGTGTATGAATGAATTTGGGCAAATTGCAGCTGATGAGTGGTTACATACGCAGGAAGTACGAAATAATGTTGTATTGCACGAATTTGTCGTAATGCCTAATCATATCCATGGTATTATAGAAATATTATATCCTATAGAATCCTGCAATATTGTCGGCACATTTAAATCGCCTTCCCAAACCATAGGTGCAATCGTAAGAGGCTATAAAATAGCTACAATAAAAAAAATAAAAGAACTAGAAAGTAAGGGCGAAGAAAGTAAGGGCGAATACTGTAAGGGCAATTTGCAATTCGCCCCAACCGCCCCAACTTTCCCAACTAATCCAACGAGGGAAATCATAAAATCCTTAGCATATAAGATCTGGCAACGTAACTACTATGAACATATCATAAGAGATGAAAAGGCTTATATCAATATCAGAAATTACATTATTGAAAATCCTAAACGATGGATTAACGATGAATATAACCTATCACAGTAATAGCATAAGTAAGGGTGAAAATAGTAAGGGCGAAGATAGTAAGGACGAAGATAGTAAGGGCGAAAATAGTAAGGGTGAAAATAGTAAGGGCGAAGATAGTAAGGACGAAGATAGTAAGGACGAAGATAGTAAGGGCGAAAATAGTAAGGGTGAAAATAGTAAGGGCGAAAATAGTAAGGGCGAATTGCAATTCGCCCCAACAGCCCCAACAGCCCCAACAGCCTCAACGGAAATAAACGATGAATATAACCTATTATGAAATACATCGAATCACAATTAGAAAAAGCATTTATAAGCCTTCTGGAAACAGAAGGCTATCACTATATTAACGGAAAAGAATTAACAAGAACTTCTAACCAAGAAGTTTTACTCAAAGAAGATTTACATACTTTTCTTTTCAACAGCTATCCCGATTTAGAAGAAATAGAAGTTGAAACTTTAATCAATGAGTTGGCTTTTCAGAGCACTTCTACCCTATACGAATCTAACAAATACATCTGTAAGCTTTTAGCAGATGGATTGATTTTTAAACGAAACGACCCATCAAAGAAAGATTTACACATTCGTTATATTGATATTGAAAATACCGAAAATAATAATTTCAAAATTGTCAATCAATTGGAAATTCAAGGAAGCGAACTACGTATTCCTGATTTGATTTCATACATCAATGGAATTCCTGTCGTCGTCTTTGAATTTAAGACAGCGATAGAAGAAGAAATTACCATTCACGATGCTTACAAGCAATTAACGACACGTTACAAAAGAGATATCCCCGAATTACTAAAATACAATGTGTTTTGTGTGATTAGTGATGGGGTGAATAACAAAGCCGGAACAGTATTTTCTCCTTACGAATTTTACTACGGTTGGAATAAAATTACTGGAGCAGAAAAGAAAGCCTTAACAGGTATAGAAACCACAACTTCTATTGTACATGGAATGTTAAACCAAACAAGATTGGTCGATATTATTCATCATTTTGTATTGTTTCCAGATAATTCTAAAAGAGATGATAAAATTCTGTGTCGTTATCCGCAATATTATGCGGCAAATAAGTTGTATCAAAACATCTTAGTCCACCGTAAACCACAAGGTGATGGTAAAGGAGGTACAAATTTTGGTGCTACGGGTTGTGGTAAAAGTTTTACGATGTTGTATTTAACACGTTTATTGATGCGTTCAACAGATTTTGCAAGTCCAACGATTATTATCATTTCTGATCGTACAGATTTAGACGATCAATTGTCGAAGGATTTTACCAATGCCAAGAAATTTATTGGAGATGAAAATATCATCAATATCGAATCGAGAGCCGATTTACGCGCGCGTTTGCGTGGTAGAGAAAGTGGCGGTGTGTTTTTAACTACGGTTCAGAAATTTGCCGAAGATGCTGAAATCTTATCCGATCGTACCAATATCATTTGTATTTCGGATGAAGCTCACCGTTCACAAGTCAATTTAGACTTAAAAGTTAAAATTGACGAAGATAAAGGTGTTACAAAATCTTATGGTTTTGCCAAGTATTTACACGATTCTTTGCCCAATGCTACTTATGTTGGCTTTACAGGAACACCTATCGACAAAACGTTAGAAGTGTTTGGAGATATGGTAGATCAATACACCATGTTCGAATCGGTTAATGATGAAATTACAGTTCGTTTGGTCTATGAAGGTCGAGCAGCAAAAGTGAATTTAGATTACAATAAAGTTCAGGAAATCGAAAACTATTACGAAAATGCAGTAGCTGAAGGCGCATCGGAATATCACGTAGAAGCCAGCCAAAAAGCTATTGCTAATATGGAAGTTGTTTTAGGAGATGGTGACCGTATAAAAGCTATTGCGAAAGACTTTGTGGAACATTATGAAAATCGTTTGGAAGAAAACGCAACGGTAGCCGGCAAAGTAATGTTTGTATGTGCATCTCGTGGCATTGCATATAAACTATATAAAGAGATTTTAGCTTTACGACCTGAATGGGGAGAAATGATGCTTCCTGAAGGTTTAACCGCCAAAGAACAAAAAGAAATTAAACCTATAGAGCGTGTTAAAATGGTGATGACACGCAATAAAGATGATGAAAAAGAGCTTTGGGAACTTTTGGGTAATAAAGATGAACGAAAAGAATTAGACCGACAATTCAAGCAAATCAAATCCAACTTCAAAATTGCCATTGTCGTAGATATGTGGTTAACAGGATTTGATGTTCCTTTCTTAGATACCATTTATATTGATAAACCTTTACAAACACACAATTTAATACAAACCATTTCTCGTGTCAATCGTAAATACGAAGGAAAAGATCGCGGATTAGTAGTTGATTACATAGGAATCAAAAAGAATCTGAATAAGGCATTAGGAATGTTCAATAATCAAACGGCCGACGATGATTTTGAGGACTTAAATCAAGCTGAAATCATCGTTAGAGATCAAATGGATTTATTACGTCAATATTTTCATCAATTTGATGCTACTGATTATTACCAAGGTAATCCCGTTAAACGATTAAGCTGTTTAAACAAAGCTTCTGAATTGGTTTTACAAACTGAAGATTCAGAAAAATTCTTTGTGAATGTAACGAAGAAATTGAAATCAGCCTATAATTTGGTGAGTGGTTCTGAATTGTTCACGCCTAAAGAAGTCGATGAGTTACATTTCTATTTTGCGGTGAAATCTATTGTGGTAAAATTGACAAAAGGCGAAGCACCTGATACAGCTCAAATGAATGCTAAAGTGGCTAAATTGGTAGAAGAAGCTATTATTTCGGAAGGAGTTGAAGAAATATTTAAGCTCGATGATAATAAGGCAAATGCGATTGATTTATTCAACGATAAATTCATTGAGAAAATCTCTAACCTAGAATTACCGAATACCAAAATTAAAATCTTAGAACGTTTATTAAAACAAACCATCAACGATTTTAAAAAGGTGAATAAAGTAAAAGGACAAGATTTTTCAGAACGTTTACAATCCATCATCAACCGTTACAACGAACGTAGCGAAGGTGATATTTTAGATTATGAAGGCATTCAGTTTGATACAGCAGAACAAATGTTGGACTTAATTATCAAACTTCGAGTTGAAATGGATTCGTTCCAAGATTTAGGCATCGACTATGAAGAAAAAGCTTTTTACGATATTTTGGACATGATTTGCAAACAATACGGTTTTGAATTCGATAACGACAAAATGCTAGAGCTTGCTCGTGAAATAAAAATAATTGTAGAAAATACAGCCAAATATCCCGATTGGTGCGACCGTGATGATATTAAAGCACAACTTAAGATGGATATCATCGTTAAATTACATCAATACGGCTACCCTCCTATTACGCAGGATGATGTGTATAAGAATGTATTAGAACAAGCAGAAAATTTTAAGAAGAATAGGTAAAAATGGAACAGAAAAAATTACTTGAGATTTCAGATGAATTATTGGATTTACTTCTTGATTTTAAGAAAGATCATCCAGATTTTACTTTTTCACTAAGAGAAAGAGATAGCCCGCAAGCAAAAGATGTAAAACGATTAGAAAAAGGTCAATGGTTTCAAGGTTCAAACTATATTTATGTACCACTTTTCAGAAAAGGGGATAATGCGCGTAAAATAAAAACAATTGGATTTGTTGTAGGTTCAAATAAAGAAGGAGAACAAACTAATTATATCGAAATTTCATTTAAAAAAGGAGATTTTACAAACGAAGAAATTAGTTTCCATAAAGAACTCTCCGAAATTTTCGACATAAAGCTAAATAACGAAAATGTTGGATATTTTCAATTCGACGATCCTAAAAACTATATTGAAAATCTTGGCTTTTACTTAAACGAGTTTAGATCTAAAGCTTTAGAATTATTAAAATCATATAAATTAGAAGATCGATTTTTAATCACAGAAGATAATTTTCAAAAAAGATTAGAGAAGATTAATGAAATTAAGAAAGTTTTAGGTGATCCTAGTTATAGTATAAACAATCTAAATACAATTATTAAAGAATCTGAAGAAAAAATAATGAAACAGCCTCTTAACCAAATACTTTACGGTCCTCCTGGAACAGGAAAAACGTATTCTTTAAAACAAAAATTCTTTGATTTATTTACCGTACGAGAAAACTCGTTATCTAGAGAGCAGTTTTTGAATGAATTAGTTAAACCTTTGAGTTGGTGGCAAGTTATTACAATTGTATTATTAGATATTAATAAAGCAAGAGTAACTGAAATATATGATCATGAACTAATTAAAATTAAAGAGTCTCAATCTGCATCAAAGACAATAGTTCCAACAATTTGGGGACAATTACAAGCTCATACAATAAAGGAATGTCAGCATGTTAATGTAGAAAAGAGACAAAACCCTTTATATTTTTCAAAGGACGAGAATTCAAATTGGACAATTGATTTACAATTAGTAAAAGATTTATATCCCGAAATAATTGAAATTTATGATTCGTTCAAAAATTTCAATCCTTCTCCTGATAAACTCATTAAAAATTATGAGTTTATAACTTTTCATCAATCATATAGTTATGAAGATTTTATGGAAGGTATCAAACCTGATCTTGAAAATGAAGAAGGAGAATTAAAATACAAAATTGAAGATGGAATTTTCAAAAGAATTGCAGACCGAGCAAAACGAGATCCTTTTAATAAATATGCTCTTTTTATCGACGAAATCAACCGTGGAAATGTATCGCAAATTTTTGGGGAATTGATTACCTTAATTGAAGAAGATAAAAGGTTAGGTAATGATGAAGCAATTGAAGTGACTTTACCATATTCTAAGGAGAAGTTTGGTGTTCCGCGTAATCTTTATATTATTGGAACAATGAATACAGCTGACCGAAGTGTGGAGGCTTTAGATACTGCATTAAGACGTCGTTTTGTGTTTGAAGAAATGCCACCAAAATATGATTTAGAAGGTTTACAACAAGAATTGTACGGTTTTAAAGCAGCTGATATTCTTGAAACTATAAATAAAAGAATTGAAAAATTATTGGATCGAGATCATCTAATTGGTCATGCGTATTTTATCAATAAAAATGAAACGACAATTATCGATTCTTTTTACAAAAACATCATTCCACTTCTACAAGAATATTTCTTTGGTGATTATGGAAAAATTGGTTTGGTATTAGGAACTGGGTTTATTAGAAAAATGGAACAAGATTCTGTATTTGCTAATTTTGAGCATTTAGATTATTCTCAATTTGAGGAAAAAGAATCGTATGAAATCATCAATTACAAAGATAATTTTGAAGGTTTTAGAGAAGCAATTAATTTATTAATGAATCGCTAGTGTTTTGAATAAGCAGAATCATATCACAGTTTTTGAGCATGAAAAACGTTTTTTCAATCTAAAAGACGAAAAAGAAAAGCAAATTCATGAAGCTTTAGAACGCTATCACGGAAATTATACACCATTTTTTAAACTTTTAAGAAATGGTGTTCAATTCAATGAACATGTTGGTGTAATTCAAATAGGAAAAACTACAATTGAAGTTTTACCAAAAACAGATAAGTCTGGTGAAGAAAAATGGCGTGATTTATTGATTGGAATGATCAAAACCGTTTGGGGATTTGATGTTAAATCAACTGGTTCGAGTTCATTGAAATTAAAATCAAATTCAATCTTAGAGCTGTACTTTGAGCTATTTATTTCAGAAATAGAATACTTACTTCATAGAGGTTTGATTAAAAGATACCGTAAAAATGAAGGAAATCAAACATCTTTAAGGGTGCTTTACAGTTCTCAAAACATATTACCCATAATTTGGTTCATAAAGAACATTTTTATGTAAAATATACGCAGTATTCTAATGAACATTCTATTCATGAAATCTTATTCAAAACGATAAAACTTTTAGCACATATAAATTCAAACTCTCTTTTAAAAGGAAGAATTGGTGCATTGACTTTAGACTTCCCTGAAATGAAAGAAATAAAAGTAAATGAGTCTACATTCAAAAAAATAGTTTTTGATCGAAAAAATCAGCATTATCAAACTGCTTTAGAAATTTCTAAATTATTATTGTTGAACTATCATCCTGATATTTCCAAAGGTCGAAATGATGTATTGGCTTTAATGTTTGATATGAATAGTTTATGGGAGCAGTTTATTTTAGTGACGTTGAAAAGAAAATTAACAACACATTTTGTTTCATCACAAGTAACAAAAAGTTTTTGGAAACCAACTTCGGGATATTCGTCAAAAATGCGACCTGACATTATTTTAAAATGTAAAGAATCTCAAGAAAGTTTCGTTTTGGATACAAAATGGAAAAATCTAAATGGTTATAATCCATCTCCAGAAGATTTGCGTCAAATGTATGTTTATCTTCGATTTTATCAAGCTAAAAAAGTTGCTCTTGTTTATCCTTCGGATCAACATATCATTCAGAAAGGAAATTACTTTAGTTCAAAAAAACATTTAGAAATGTCAGATAAAGAATGTAGTGTCATGCAAATTGCTACATCAACGGATATTAAAACTTGGCAAGAAGAGATTACAAATCAAATTAAAGAATTATTATATTGATAATATTGTCTGTTATTTCATGCATCTATTATACGTTTGT
>NZ_JAOCDF010000043.1:0-22795 GCF_029840775.1 Empedobacter sp. GD03865 | reverse complement strand
TAATGTATTATTCTCTAATAAAGCAATACTAATGATTCAAGATTCATTTTCATAAAAAAAACACTTCTAAAAAATCTAGAAGTGTTTTAAAATAATAGCTGAATAAAAATAAAATTTCATTAAATATTTTAAATTATGGCTTTTCTAAAACTAAAATAACCGAAGAAGTCTTTGCCATTTCGTTATTTAGATTGGTAGTGATAATAGGTTTACCTATATTTAGGGTAGTACCTGTTGGTATATTTCTCTCAGCACATGCAAATTTTATTGTATGCTCACCAAGATCCATATTTAAAAGCGTCGCATTCAAATTCAATGTTCTATAATTACCTTCTCCCGCATTTACAGTACCCAATCGAACAAAATCTAATTTATCATCTAAATATATTCCACAGGCAAAACTACTGTTCTGATTACTTGTTTGTACCAATGTTTGCACAGAAATCGTAACTAAGTTTACTGATTTTGATATTTTAATTTTCTGATTTAAATCCGAAAGCTCTTTCCAATGTGAAGCCATTGCTTGTCCTTTAGTATATGGTACAGCAAGGGTACTTGAACTACTTGTTCCCGGAAAACTTACACCATTAAAGGTTGAATTAGCATAAGATCCGGTCAAAACCATTCCTTCCAAAAAACCCTCAGGTAAATCAAAATTCTTCCAGAAATTGTTATTTAAGGCATTTCCTGAAATTAAATCGCCTTGTTTACCAGCTGTTCCAATTTTTGCATCTGTTCCGTTGAATCTGATTTCTTTGGAAACATTTGTCGTACCATTTATATCCAACGTGGTATGAGGTTTCTCAGTTCCTATTCCTACCTGAGAAAATAAATTTGGACTAATGGCTACTAAAAAGATAAATATCTTATTTTTCATAATTGGTTAATTGTTAGTTATAAACAGGTTCATTATTATTAGGATCTGGTATTTCCAATACTTCTACTCTTAAAGTTGACTGCGCCATAAAATCGTTAATATTTGTATATACCGCCTTTCCTATTCCAAAATCTCCTGTAAATGAATTTATTGATCCTCTTCTTTTACAGGCAACTTTTGCAGTGTATTCCTTTTTAGGTAAATTTTCAGTAGATCCAAGCAAAGTAAATGTATAAAATGGTGCTCTAGATGCTGTAGGTTGATTTAATGTAAATATTCTAACTCCTTTTAATTGATCGTCCACAAATACACCACATGCAAAATCAACCCCTGCATTTGTAGAATTCGAATTAAGATGAACAACTGTTTCAAAGACTAATCCAATTTTATTGACAGAATTATTTACTTTGAATGTTTTTGTTAATCCCGTAATTTCTCCTCCACTACCATTTCCAGCTAAAAAACTAGATAAAGACATATTTTTTGTATACAATGCTCTATTTGTAGTTCCATCAGTAAGTATTAATCCACTTTCTGTATTGGACGCCTCATAGTTTATAAGATAATACGTTTCAGGTTTGAACTCAGGTCGTCTTAAAACTTTCCACGTCGGAGGTTGGTTCGCTCCTTGAGAGACTAATACCGATCCTACTTCTCCTAATTTTCCAATAGTTGTTTCGTCTCCTCCCAAATAGATTTTACTTCTAATCCCTAAATCTCCCTGAACATCCAAAGTCGTTCTTGGTGCATTGGTATTGACACCTACTTGAGCAAATAAAGAAGAACTAATAAATACTAAATTTATTAGTAGTATATTACTGAATATTTTCATACTTAATTATCTTGTCACTTTTACTAATTCGCTCACATCAAATTTCAATACAGATTGTAACATAAAATTATTTGTTACTGCTGAAGCATTCAATGCGCGCCCTATTACTAAATCCACATTAGTACCTGATGTAGAAATTCTTCTACATCCTACTTTCAATGTATGTTCACCGGTAGTTACATCATTTACCGTATAATTTAATGTATAAATAGACTGATTGCTGACTCCTTTACCAGGAATTCCGTCAATTTGGTCCGCTCTTAATGCAACCAAAACATTATCAATAAAAATACCACACATAAATTTTATGTTTTGATTTGCAGAAGTCCCAGTGCTTCCTGATTCAACTCCTGTCTGAAACATAATGTTGACTTTATTTTTTGGATCGTCTACAGTAAATTTTGTGCTTAAATCAGGTGATAATTCTTTCCACTTAGATGAAGTTGAGACTAATAGTTCTCCTAAAGAACTGGTCGCGATGCCATCGTTGCTATTCGTATCAAATAACAGCCCATTCTCACTTGTATTGATAAAACTACTCGTGGTTCTATTTTCACCATTTTCATAAAATCCGACTTTAGCATTTTTCCATAATGGAGCACTCCCATCCCCTTGAGAAACAAGGATGTCATTGTAATTTCCGGCATTACCATCAGTAGTTTTTGAGCCTCCTACCTTAAGTTCTTTTCTAAGCATAATATTTCCATTAACATCAAGAGATGACTGTGGCACCTCTGTACCTATTCCTATTTGAGCAGATACAAGTTTGGACAGAAATAAAAACAAAGAAAAAGCTTTTGTTTTTTTCATATTTAAATTTTAATTGGTTGATAACTACCTTAATAAAAGGTTTTCAAAAGTAAAAATGTATATTTATACATAAAATGATAACCATCATATTAGAATATATTTAACATTTTAATGAATACAAAAACATATAGTTGGGCAATAATATATATACTTTTTGCGCATTTATTAAATATTGAGTTATAATTACTCTATTTGAGAAATATGAAGTTTTTTTTATATTTAACTATAAATCAACACTTAAACTTTACTTAGTGTTTATATAATCTTATTATAATTAAATATCACTTTAATAAACTTATACTCTATTCAAGATTGTAATTTATCCAAAATCTGTTAATTGATACATTATATCAAAAAGATTTACAAAACTAGAACTTGGTATTTACAATATTTATAACTACATACACAATCATATAGTGAAATAATGGATAATACATTTTAATATCAATAATTTATGTTATATAACTTTCCAATTCAAATATAATAATTATTTTCTATCATTAAAGAAATTTTTAAACTTAATATTACTCTCTATTCGAATAAACAATTGATATTTAGCATTATTGACTCGATTTTAGCTTGTAAAGCTAAGTATAGAAAAAGAATGAAGAAAAACGGCATTAAAACTCTCTCGTAAAAAAAAGGTTTGAATGATTTTAGCTCGTTTAAGTAATAAGCAGTAAACTAAAAGTGAAAATAAGAGAAAGAAAATAAATAAAACTTTTTATACAAACATTTTAATTTTTACTACAGAAATGATTAGACGATGATGATTTGCTGATTAAAACAAAGCAACAGCAGGTACTTTGTGGTTAACGACTCGGGAGGAATTTCGCGAAAGCGGAATTATTAGTATACGTTAAAATAAAAAAGTTTAAAATGGTTTTCGTAAATTTGAGAAGCAAGCTTCTCCTCTACTTCATTTATCAACCAAATAGATAGTACAACTATGAAAAAAATATTAGTTTGTTTAATTTTAGTGATGACGCAAATGAGTTATGGACAACAATTTTTGACTGCAGAACAATCGGATCCAAAGAATTTTAATTGGATAAAAGGGTTTCCACCTGCAAAAGAAGATATTTTGTCCGCTATAGATGGTAGCTTTTTTAACTTTCCAGCTTTACGATATAGCGTTTGTCATATGCGCGAATTTTTCCCAACTGTAAATGTCGCTTCGGCACAAGAAAACAGATATACTTGGAAAACTAAATTGGATCAATCCATTGATAATGTGACTTTCACTCCTTTAGAAAGTAAAAAAACTATGACATGGAAAGAATCTTTGCAAAAAAATTATACCGATGGAATTATTGTTTTACACAAAGGTGCTATTGTTTATGAGAATTACTTTGGAGAACTAAACAAAAATGGAACTCATGCCTTGATGTCTGTGAGTAAAACCTTGACAGGAACTTTAGGCGGAATGTTAGTTGCCGAAGGTATTCTAGATGAGAATAAAAAATGTAGTGATTATATTCCTGAATTGAAAACCTCAGCTTTTGGTGATGCTACGATTCGTCAAGTTTTGGATATGACAACTGCTTTGCAATATAGTGAAGATTACAGCGATCCGAATGCTGAAGTGTGGGCTTTTTCGGCTGCTGGAAATCCTTTTCCTAAACCTGCTAATTATAATGGACCTACAAATTATTATGATTATTTGAAAACAGTCAAGAAAAATGGTAAACATGGTGAAGCTTTTGGTTATAAAACGGTGAATACTGATGTGATGGGTTGGATTATTACAAAAGTATTGAATAAACCTTTGGCTCAAATTCTATCTGAAAAATTTTGGGAACCATTGGGAACAAACTTTGATGGATATTACCAGATTGATGGTGCTGGAATTGCTTTTGCAGGAGGTGGTTTTAATGCAAACCTTCGAGATTTAGCGATGTTTGGAGAAATGATAAGAAACAATGGTTACTTTAATAATCATCAAATTTTGCCTAAAAAATTGGTTGAGGAAATCAAAAAAGGAGGAAATCAAAAAGCTTTTGAAAAGGCAAATTATAAACTTCTAAAAGGCTGGAGCTACAAAGATATGTGGTGGGTAACGAATAATGAGCATCAAGCATTTATGGCGCGTGGCGTTCATGGTCAAGCGATTTATGTTGATCCAAAAGCGGAAATGGTTATTGTGCGATTTGCTTCCAATCCGGTTGCATCGAATAGTGCGAACGACCCGTATTCGTTACCAGCTTATCATGCTGTTGCAAAATATTTATTGACTAAATAACAAAAAGCTCAACTAATGTTGAGCTTTTATTTTATATGATAATTTGTTCGAATTAATCTTCTGATTCTTCTACTTCCGATTGTAAGCCTTCTCCAAATTCACTTAAAGCTGAATTTAATGAAATCTCTGTACAATACTTAGATCCTAAATCTAATCCTTTTTGTAAAAACTCTTCCGCTTTTTCCTTTTCTCCTGTAAAATAGTAATACGTATAAAATAATCCGTATCCATCTGGATTTCCTAAATCTAATACACGTTGGGCCAATTGCTGTAACTCTTTATTAGGTTTTAATTTCAACTCTTCTGTTGCACTTAATGTCTCGAAAACACCACCAGATTGTTCAGCAAATTTATAGGCAAAAACTACTTTACAACTTTCATCAAAACCTTCTTTACACAATTTTGCATTTGCAGCTTCATTTTCTTTTAATTTTTTAATTAAACTTTCTTCATCAAAATCAAATAAATAGCTTGCATTATTTTTAAAATTGATATCATAATTCTGAGCCATCCAATTTGCACGTTGTGCTAATTTAGAATCTGATTGAGGTTTATTTTCGAAAGATTTCAAATTTGATTTATACACTTTTTTATCCACCCAATCTGAAATTCCTTTTAATTGATTTTTCTCTTTTTTGAAGATAAAAACCGTTTTTTCGACAAATATTATAACCGAATCATTGCGTTCTGTAAATTCGTAACCAACCTCATCAAATTCACCGATTGTTACTCTTCCTTTTCCATCAAATTTCAATGGATTATATAATTCATCTTTTGCTTTTGTTGTAAAAACGCCTTCTAACGTATTAGTCGCTTGTTGAGCAAAAAGTGCTGACACCATAAAGAATGTTGTCAATAAAAATAGTTTTTTCATTTTTTAGAAAGTCTCAATTAATATTACGCCAAAAATAAACGTTTTAATTCGTCTAAAACTCACTAATTATAGTTAAAAATTAAAAAAGTCGCTCCAAATATAGAGCGACTTCAAGTATTAAATATCTAAAACGAAAGATTACTCTTCCCATTCTTCTTTTATTTGTCGCGCTTCATAATCTGCAACCATTTCTGCTTCATAATCTACTTTTTCTCCTTTTGAGAATCGACGAATTGCACTATCGAATAATGAATAAACCACAGGAACAATAATTAAGGTTAGGAATAATGAGGAAACTAATCCACCGATAATTACCCATGCCAAACCGTTGTTCATCTCTGCTCCTGCTCCTTCTGCTAATGCAATTGGAATCATACCAAAAACCATGGCGATAGTTGTCATTAAAATTGGACGAAGACGTGCATGATTGGCTTGTACCAAAGCATTGTGCGTTGTTTCGCCAGCTTCTTTTCTATGATTTGTAAAATCGACCAATAAAATCGCATTTTTACACACCAAACCAATTAACATAATCATTCCGAGAATCGTGAAGATATTCAACGAATTATTAGTTAAAGCTAAAACCACAAAGACACCAATTAATGATAATGGAATCGAAAACAAAACCACGAAAGGATAAATAAACGAATCATACAAAGCAACCATCACCAAATAAACTAAAATAATTGCTGCTAATAATGCGTAACCTAATGTACCAAAACCTTCGGATTGATTTTCTTCATCTCCACCCCAAACATACGATACACCGGTTGGTTTTTTACTATCAATTTTTTGTAAACTATTTTTGAAATCAGTAACAATATCACCCGTTGTACGACCAACAGATTGCGCTTGCACAGTTACAGAAGGTGTTTTATCACGACGCTCTAAGAAACTTGGTCCAGAACTTTGTGTAACCGTTGCAAATTGATCCAAACGAATTTGTTGTCCTTTATCATTCACAAATATCAAACTACGAACGTCATCGATATTCGAACGATTAAAATCATTGTACTGAATATTAATATCATATTCGTATTCACCCGCTCTAAATTTACCATCTGTATTTCCAGAGAAAGCAGTTTGCATGGTTAAACCAACTGTTTGTAAATTCAATCCTAAAGCAGACATTTTATCACGGTCAACTTGCACATTAATTTCAGGATTTCCGGCTTCTGTCGTTAATTTCACTTCCGAAGAACCCTTAATTTGTTCTAATTCGTGTTTTGCTAATTCAGCAAATTTCATGGCGCTTTCTAAATTTGGACCTGTCACAACCAACGCTATTGGCGCTTGTTCCGCTCCAATCAAACCAACTGGAACAGTTTTAACCTTAGCACCAACTAATTCTTTTTCTAATTCGCGTTTTACTTTTGCCGCATAAATAAATGAATTGTCTTCACGCTCTGATTTATCATTTAAAATAACGTCTATTTCTGCTTTATAAGCTGTTGCTTGTGCTGCTCCAAATCCTTCGGAACTTTGACCAACAGTTGTAATCATATCAACAACTTCTTTTTTATCACGTAAAAACTTTTCTGCTTTTTGCGTCATAAAATTTGATTCCTCTATTGTTGCATCTTTTGGTAACTCTATTTGAACTAGGAATTCACCTTTATCTGTTTTAGGGAAGAATTCACCACCGATATATTTTCCTCCCATTAAAACTCCAATAACTGCAAATAAAACGATAAATACCCCAATAAAAACTCCAATTCTACGAACGGTAGATTTTAAACACCATTCTAACATATCAGAAATGAAGTGGGTAAATTTCATTAATTGTTTTTCGAACCAAAGAATAAATTTCTCAAAAATATTTTTCCCTGTGATATGTTCTAATTTCCCGAAACGAGAAGACAACCAAGGAACAATTGTAAATGACGACAATAAGGATAGTAAGGTTGCGATAACGACTGTCACACAAAACTGTGCAATAATATTCGCCACCAAACCTGTACTCATTGCAATTGGTAAGAATACCACGACAATTACCAATGTAATAGCAGTTACGGTAAATCCAATTTCTTTTGCCCCATCGTATGAAGCTCTAATTTTCGATTTTCCCATTTCCATGTGACGGTAAATATTCTCTAAAACAACGATGGCATCATCCACCAAAATTCCCACTACAAGTGATAAACCAAGTAACGACATCAAGTTTAAGGTATACCCCATTAAGTACATTCCGATAAAAGTCGCAATTAACGATGCTGGAATAGAAACCATTACAATAAAAGCATTACGAATACTATGTAAAAACAAAAGCATTATAATTGCAACTAAAACAACTGCTAAAACTAAATCGAAAATAACGTTATCTGCCGCAGCCAATGTAAAATCAGACGTATCATTTACAATCTGAATTTTAAGTCCTTCTTTCTTATAATCTGTTTCAACTTTTTTGATGGTTTCTTTCATCAATTCAGAAACAGCCACCGCATTTGCATCTGATTGTTTTACAACCTGAACAATAATCGCAGAACTCTGATTAACACGTGCAATTTTTTCTACTTCTTTCTGAGAATCTTGCACAAAAGCAACTTCCGATAAACGAACTTGAATGCCATTATTCGAAGAAATCACTAAATTATTTAATTCATCAACCGATTTATATTTTCCCGAAAGACGAATAATTGTCGAATTTTCACGCGTTTTTACACTTCCTGTTGGGAAATCTAAATTCGATGTCAAAATTGCTTGTTGAACTTGAGGCACAGATAAGCCATAACCTTTCAATTTTAAGGGGTCTATACTAACCTGAATTTCTCTTTCTTGCCCACCAATCAAATTTACTTGTGCTACACCATTTACACGAGATAAAACGGGTTCTATTTTTTTATCTAATAAATCATACAATGCCTTATCTGTTAATTTATCAGAAGTAACACCAGCTGTAATAATAGGTAAATCACTTAAAGAAAACTTTGTTAAAGAAGGAGGATCTACATCATCTGGTAAATCTTTCTCGATTGCATTTATTTTACGTTGAGCATCATTTAAAGCTAAATCTGCATCTGCTCCGGCATTTAAAGTAACAGATACAACAGATAAACTTTCATATGATTTTGATTCAACTTTTTTTACATTTTCCAATGCTGCAACAGCATCTTCAATCTTTTTGGTAACAGAATTTTCAACTTCGTTTGGAGAAGCTCCAGGATATACTGTTGAAATTGTTACAACATTTGTTTCGAATTTTGGGATTAATTCATATCCCATTTGCGTATAACTAAACAATCCTCCTAAAATCAATATCGTGAATAACACGATAATCATCGATGGACGTTTAATTGATATTTCTGCTATTTTCATGGAAAAACTACTCTTATTTTACAACTTTCACTTTCGTTCCATCTTTCAGATTAATCTGACCACTTGTTACGATTTCAGCTCCATCTTTTAATCCGCTGATAATTTCAACTTCAGTTCCAACCGTTTTCCCAATCACAACTTTCGTTAATTTTGCTGTATTATTTTCAACCACGAAAACTTGTCCAGAACTAATTCCGTTCACAAAAGCATTCGCAGGAACAACCAATACATTTTTCCCTGCATTTACATCATCTTTTGTCGAGAAAACCGCCGTTCCGTACATACCAGCTTTTAAACCTGAATTATTCGAAACCTGAATTTCCACAGGGAAATTTAATGAAGCATCTGCTTTAGGCGCGATAAAAGAAATTTTTCCTGCAAATTCTTGATCTGGAAAAACACTCGCCAACACTTTGATTGTTTGACCAACTTTAAGATTGACAACCTCAGCTTCTGTTACTGTAACTTGTAATTTTAATTTTGATACATTAACAATATCAAACATTTGAGAACCTGGTGCTACAACAGATCCTGGCTCAATGTAACGTTTGTTGATTACACCAGAAATTGTAGCTTTTACATTCGTATCACGCACACGTAAATTTTGCGCAGAAACCGCTGCTCTTGCATTTTTTAATTGCAAACGCGAATTATCCAATTGTTGCTTTGTTACACCGCCTGTTTTATACGCATTTTCGTAACGTTGATTATCAACAATTGCATTTTGAAGATTATTTTGTGCTTGCGTAACATCAACTTCAATCGCATCTTTTTTGATTGTCGCCAATGTTTGACCAACAGAAACATAACTCCCTTCATCAACCAAAACACGTACAATTCGACCAGAAATTTCTGAAGGAAAACTCATTTCCTGAAATGGCGCAAACGTTCCGTTTGACGTATAATCTGTATTTAAGCTTTCGTATTTTGCTTTAATTGTATTTACCACAACCTCATCGTTACTAGCATTTACAATCGCAACTTCCTCTTCTTGTTTCGCTTTATTATTTTTGATAATGTAAATTGCACCACCAATCAAACCGGCTGCAATTAATATATAAAGTAAAGTTTTTACTGATTTCATAAAATCGGTTCTATTATTGAATTAATGTTTTTAAATCTCCTTTTGCTTTGATTAATGCGATTTCGGCAATTTTATATTCTAATAAAGCATTTGAGTAATTATTTCGAGCATCTGTCAACGCATTTTCAGCATCTAAAATTTCTGTCAAATTTGCCAAACCTTGTTGGTAATTATTTTGTGTATTTGATAAAACTTTCTCTGCCAAACTCACGTTTTCTTCTTGAATATCGACACTTTTCAACGCATTTTCAATTTGTGCTTTTGCATTTTGATATTCTAAACTCAAACCAAGTTTTGTGTCATTCATTTGTTCTTCGATATCCAACAAATCAATTTCTGCTTGATTAATTTTTGCTTTTGTAGCTCCACCAGAAAAAATCGGAACTTTAACACTCAAACCAATCGAAGCCAAATCTGACCAGATGTAACTTTTCGAAGTAATAAATTTTTCACCAAAACCTTGCAATCCATAATTTCCAGCTAAACCAACAGTTGGATATAAATTTGCACGCTCCGCTTCTTTAGCAAAACCTAACAATTCTTTTTGTTTTGATAAAACTTTAAATTCGGTTCTATTTTCAACATCTATTTGATCTTCCAACAAAACTAAATTTGGCGTAATTGTTTCTTCTGTTAAATTAATTGGTTGCTCAATTGGATAACCCATGTAGAATTTCAATGCATTTTTGTTAATTTCAACTGCATTTACCAACTGTTGACGCGAAGAAGAAATATTATTTAATTGCACAACAATTCGATCCAAATCAATTGGTTTTGCCAAACCATTATCGACTAAACTTTTGATTACATTTCGAACTTTATTTGTGTTTTCGTAACTTTTTTCAATCGTTTTTAATTTTTCTTCTTGAATAAAAACTTGATAATACGCATTTGCTACACGCTCAATAATTTGTTCGTCTGTTAAATCTGCATTCACCTGATAGAATTCGCGTGTTGTTTTCGCCGCTTTCAAACCTGTAAAAACACGTTGATCGAACAATGTTTGATTTACCGTAACGCCTAAACTCGAATACCATGGTTGTCCCATTTTAATCACAGTTGTTTGTCCTCCCATCGTCAAAGCCATTTCTTGTACAATTGGATTATATTGCAAACCTGCATTGGCATTTACTTGAGGCAAAGCTCCTGCTCTGGCTTCATCAATTTTGTATTCGGCTTTTTTGATTGCCAAATCTGCGCGTTTTGCATCTGCTTTGTTTTCTAACGCAAAATTTACTGCATCTTTAAGTGCAATAATTTCTTGCGCATTTGCAGAACTCATCAACGCTACAATCGCTATAGAAAGTAATTGTTTTAACCTTTTCATTTATATATTAATTATTAAAAAGTGTATTGAGAATAATTTCTTTTCGATCAGAAAGAATACGTTTGAAATCTTCGTCGCTCAATTTCAAATCCAATTGAAGTAGCGGACGAATTGTAAATGGATAATTAACCAATGAAATCATGTTTAACAAAAACTGAAGTGGCTCCATCTTTTTAATCGTTCCTTTTTCCATTTCTTCCTCTAATCTTTCGTAAAAAACATTTACAACTACATCTAAATCATCTTTCATTAACTTAGAACACATTGTATTATTTTTATTCATTTCGGTAACGATGTAAGTTTCCAAATATGGATACTTGATTGATGTTGCAATAGAATCCTCTATAAATTCGCCAATTATTTCTTTGATATCACGATTTCTATCAAAAATAGCACGCGATTTTTCATTACTTACTCGCGTAGCTTCTTCGTAAATAATACTAATTAAATTGTTTCGCGATCTGAAATAATAATTAATCAACGTTCTATTCACTTTCGCTTCATCAGCTATTTCTTGCGTTGTTGCATGAAATCTACCTTCACCAAAAAACATTCTTTTCGCTGTTTCTTTGATCAATTCTTCTGTATCGTCTTTCATATCTGTGCGGCTTTTTTATTTTGACAAAATTGTCAAACAAAATTATTAATATATTTCGTTAATCCAAATAGTTAAACATTATTTTTATAAAAATTGGTGAAAATCATAAAGATTACCGAACTGATTATCCGTAAATTTGCTTGATGAAAGAACAATATGATTTGATAATTGTAGGTGCTGGACCAATTGGTTTGGCTTGTGCAATAGAAGCGAAAAGAAACAATCTTTCTTATTTAATTATTGAAAAAGGTGCTTTGACAAATAGTTTGTACAACTATCCTTTGTATATGACATTTTTTTCGACTGCCGAACGATTAGAAATTGGAGAAATTCCATTCAATTGTATTGCGCCAAAACCTGGTCGACAGGAGGCGTTAGAATATTATCGAAATATTCATAAATATTTTAAATTTAATCTTAATCTTTACGAAGAAGTTGAAGTTATTAATAAAGTTGAAGCAAATCATTTTGAGATTAAAACCTCAAAAAATAATTATTCAGCTAAAAATGTAGTCCTTGCAACTGGTTTTTATGATATTCCAAATTTGATGAATATCGAAGGAGAAGATTTACCAAAAGTTCATCATTATTATAAAGAAGCGCATCCGTATTCTTTTCAGAATGTGGTAGTTGTTGGCGCGAATAATTCTTCTGTTGATGCGGCTTTAGAATGTTATCGAAAAGGTGCAAATGTAACAATGGTGATTCGCGGAGAAAGTTTTACGCATCGACTAAAATATTGGGTTCGTCCTGATATCGAAAATCGAATTGCAGAAGGAAGTATCAAAGCTTATTTCAACTCGAATATTACTTCTATTGACGAAAATCAAGTTCATATCAAAACACCAGAAGGTGATATTTCAATTGAAAATGATACCGTTTTAGCTTTAACTGGTTATCATCCAAATTTCAATTTTTTGGAGAACTGTGGAATAACCTTCAGTGATGATGAATTGAAAACGCCAACTTATAATCCCGAAACAATGGAAACAAATGTGGATGGTTTATATTTGGCAGGCGTTGTTTGTGGTGGTATGTTGACAAATATTTGGTTTATTGAAAATTCGCGCGTACATGCACAGCAAATTGTTGAGGCAATTTTAGCAAAAAATAATAAATAAAAGTTTCTGTATTAATCAGAAAATAAAAATAAAAATAACATGAAAGACCTTTTCGGACAGGCAATTTTAGATTATCAAACCAATCATTCGCCCGAAGATCTCTATACCGAAACATCAATTTCAGAGTTAGATGTGATGCCAATTGATTATCTTTTTCGAGAGTATGATGACATGCCTCCTCTAGAGCAAAAAGCACTTGATTTGTCAAAAGGAAAAATATTGGATGTTGGTTGTGGAGCAGGTTCTCATTCACTTTATTTGCAAGAAAAAAGTTCAGATGTTTTAGCGATTGATATTTCTCCAAAAGCGATTGAAGCTTGTTTGTTGAGAGGAATCAACAATGCAAAAGTTCAGAATTTCCTTGAAATCAATGATGCTGAGAAATATGACACGATTCTATTTTTGATGAACGGAACTGGAATTTTTCAGAATTTAGTTTTAATCAATGTTTTCTTGGATAAAATCAAAAATTTATTAACCGAAAATGGTCAAGTTTTGATTGATGGAACCGACATTATTTATATGTTTGATGAAGACGAAGATGGTGGAAAATGGATTCCAAGTAATGGAAATTACTACGGTGAATTAGATTTTACGGTTCATTATAAAGGCGAGCAAGAAGAACCTATTCAATGGTTGTATTTGGATTTTGACACACTAAAAAATGCGTGCGAATATCATCAACTAAAATGTACAAAAATAAAAACCGAAGGAGATTCTTATTTAGCAAAAATTACTTTGTAAAATATCGTTTCGATAATAAAATACAAACTCATTAGTTCATTAGAATTAGTGAGTTTTTTTTTATTCTCAAACAAAATTGATAATGATATAAAGTTAATCAATAGTTGAACAATTAATTATCTTTTAAAAAATTCTTAAATTAGTGGAGATTAAACGCAATTTATGGAAGAACACTTGCCAAAACTCATTACCGATCTTGGATTAATTCTATGTGTAGGCGCTGTGACGACGCTTATTTTCAAACGCATCAACCAACCTCTTGTTTTAGGTTATATTATTGCTGGTTTTTTGGTTGGACCGCATTTCGAATATATTCCGTCCGTTGCAGAAGAACATAATGTGGAGATTTGGGCGAAGATTGGTGTTATATTTTTGCTTTTTAGTCTTGGTCTCGAATTTAGTTTCAAAAAATTACTCAATGTTGGTGGTTCTGCCTCCATCACTGCGATTGTCGAAATCATTTGTATTGTAACCGTTGGTTATTTTGTTGGTCGATTTATGAATTGGTCGACAATGGATAGTATTTTCCTCGGCGGTTTATTAGCCAGTTCTTCTACAACCATTATTATTAGGGCGTTTGATGAATTAGGTTTAAAACGAAAAAAATTCGCGAATGTCGTTTTCGGAATTTTAATTGTAGAAGATATTGTGGTCATTTTATTAATGGTTATGCTTTCTACAATGGCGGTTAGCCAGCATTTTAACGGAGCAGAAATGATTAATTCTTTCGTTAAATTAGGGTTCTTTTTGGCGGTATGGTTTATTGGAGGAATCTTTATTATTCCAACTTTTCTACGTTCTATCAAAAATTATTTAGATGATGAAACCTTATTAATTATCTCAATTGGATTATGTCTTGGAATGGTTTACATTGCTGATAGCGCAGGTTTTTCGATAGAATTAGGTGCTTTTGTAATGGGTTCTATTTTAGCTGAAACTGTTTATGCCGAAAAAATTGAACATAATTTTCAATCTGTAAAAAATCTGTTCGCAACAATTTTCTTTATTTCTATTGGAATGATGATCGATCCCGTTTCGATGTATGAACACAAATGGGCAATTTTGATTGTGACCTTGTTGACGATTTTCGGAAAGTTAATTTTTACCACTTTAGGTGCTATAATTTCAGGACAACCGCTAAAACAATCCGTACAAGTAGGAATGAGTATGGCACAAATTGGTGAATTTGCTTTCATCGTTGCTGGTTTAGGACTTTCTCTTGGTGTAACAAGCGACTTCTTGTTTCCTGTTGCAGTCGGTGTTTCAGCAATTACAACATTTACAACACCTTATTTAATTAAATCATCGGACAAAGTTTATACTTTATTGGAAAAAATTCTTCCGCAAAAATTCATTCAAGGTGTTGAAAATTATTCATTTGATACTCAACATATTCAAAATGAAAATAAATGGAATAAAATCATCAAACAAACCGTTTCGACAATTTTTATCAATGGAATAATCATTATCGCAATCACATTGATTATCAGAAGCTACGTTTTATTCTTATTAACCGATTGGTTTACCTATTTTGGCGCAAGTTTGGTCAGCATTATATTGACGTTTATATTGTGTATTCCATTTATTTGGGCAATTATTGGAAATCGACCAAAAAGAGAAATTATCAGAGAATTTTGGGATGAGTCTAATTACAATCGCGCACCAATTATTGCAATTATCTCCATACGTTTAACTATAGTTGTATTTACTGTAATTTTTATTTATAATCAATTTTTTTCAAGCACAATTGCCTCAATTGTTTTAGTTATTGGATTATTGATTACAATGTATTTTCTTTCAAAATATTTCAATCAGTTTTACAATTATATTCAAACAAAATTTATTTATAACTTAAATGAACGTGAAATTTTGACTAAAAAAATTGAAGAGAAAAAGAAACAAGATAAATTTCAATATACTTGGGATAACACGCATATTTCGGATATGATTGTTCCTCAAAATGCCAATTTTATTGGTGTTCCTTTGGGTGAATTGGATTGGCGAACAAAATTTCAGATAAATATTGCGTATATCAAACGTGGCGATCGAATTATTCAGACTCCAAATTCTGAATCTGTTTTATATCCTTTCGATAAAATTGGAATCATTGGAACGGATGAACATATTCAACGATTTGAGAAATATTTGCAAATTATTGGCGAAACTCCTCCAGAAAATACAGATCTTAAAAATACAGATAATTTTACGTTAGATAAAGTAGTTATTCCGAATGATTTTTGTGTTTTGGAACATAAATCAATTGGTTGGGTAAAAGATACGGCAAAAGGAATTGTGGTTTCGATAGAGCGCAATGGAAAAATGATTCACAATCCTGATCGAAATGTACCCATTGAATTGGGCGATTATTTGACAATTGTTGCCGATAAGAAAAACTTAAAAAACTTTATTCAGGAGTATCATTTAAAATAAAGCGAGTAATTTTGCAAGATGCAGCGTAAGATTATTCACATCGATATGGACGCTTTTTATGCTTCTGTTGAACAACGAGATTTCCCCGAATTAAGAGGGAAATGTATTGCTGTTGGCGGAAATGAAGAACGTGGTGTGATTGCTACCGCTAGTTACGAAGCTAGAAAATATGGCGTCGGATCTGCAATGTCTTCTGTTGTTGCAAAACGTAAATGTCCACATTTGATATTTGTAAAACCTCGATTTCAAGTTTATAAAGAAGTTTCGAATCAAATTCGTGAAATATTTCTTGAATATACTGATTTGGTTGAACCTTTATCTTTGGATGAAGCTTTTTTGGATGTAACAATTAACCATAAAAACATCGAAATTGCAACGGATATAGCAAACGAAATCAAACAAAAAATAAAAGAACGAACAGATTTGACTGCTTCTGCAGGTGTTTCTTTCAATAAATTTTTAGCTAAAATTGCTTCGGATTATAACAAACCTGATGGACTTTATGTGATAACACCTAAAATGTCTGAAAATTTTATTGATCAATTACCAATCAAAAAATTTCATGGAATTGGAAAAGTAACTGCAGAACGTATGCAAATGATGGGCATTCATACAGGTTTGGACTTGAAAAACCTAGAATTAGAAAAACTGTTACGGGAATTCGGGAAATCAGGTAAATACTATTACAATATTGTTAGAGGATTAGATTTTAGAGAGGTCAATCCTACTCGATTGCGAAAATCATCTGGTTCTGAAACAACTTTTAGCAAAGATTTAGAAACATTAGAAGAAATGCAAATCGCTTTATTTCCACTGATGGAAGATGTTTGGAACTTTTCCTTAAAAACATCAATTTATGGAAGAACAATAACTGTAAAAATAAAACACAATGATTTTTCGGTAACTACGAAAAGTAAATCAGCATCTTTTCCCGTTAAAAATAGAGACCTTTTTGATCTTATTTGTTATGATTTATTAAGTGAAGGTTACTCCTTAGAAAAACCAATTCGACTATTAGGTGTCTCAATTTCTAATTTATCCAATAATCAAAAAAAATTCGGAACTCAACTAGAAATTCCATTTAGAGAAACTATATAAATTCTTCAATACAATTTAAAAATTCCGAAACAACAAAATACAAAATATTGATTTACATATATTTAACAATATTTTAAATCTATACATTTTATTTTCTTATTAGATATATTAAATTGTTTTTTTTCTTAGTTATAGACATTTTGAAGATACATAAATGTTTTTCATTCTATATTTATGACGTTTGTACCAACAAACAACATCGTTTGTAACACTTTTAAGATTACTAACCAACAACCAAACTAAAAAGCTATTTTGATAATCTAACCAGTTTATCAAAACAACCTAAACCGATATTACTTATCTAAACCAAATTAAAAAAGCTGAGCAGGTTGCTCAGCTTTTTTGTTGTTTTATATTAAAAAAAACTAAATCTTAGGTTCTTGTTGACTCAAACAATGGAAAGATCCTAGTCCCCAAATAATATCTGTAGAATCAATTCCTACAACTTTACGATCGGGGAAACATTTCTGAATAATATCCAAAGCAATCGCATCTTTTGCACAACGATAAGTTGGTACAATGACAGATTTATTCGCAATATAAAAATTTGCATAAGAAGCAGGTAAACGCTCACCTTCGCAATAAACTGCATCCGGCATTGGCAATTCGATAATGTTTAATGGACGTTCATCTTCCAATTTCATTTCTTGTAATTGTCGAAGATTCACTTGTAACAATTCGTAATTATCATCCGATTCATCTGTTTCAACAACTGTCAAAACTGTATCTTCATTTACAAAACGAATTGTATCATCAATGTGTCCATCCGTATCATCACCAACAATTCCGTCTTCTACCCAAAGAATTTGCGAAACGCCGTAATAATTTCTTAAAAATTCTTCTATTTGTTCTTGTGAATAATCTGGATTACGATTTTCATTCAGTAAACAAGATTTTGATGTCATCAACGTATCTTTTCCATTAAATTCGACCGAACCTCCTTCCATAATAATTCCAGGATGAAAAACAGGAAGATTAAATTCTGCACCAATTCTTGTTGGCACAACATCGTCATTTTCAAAAGGTGGATATTTTCCTCCCCACGCATTGAATCCCCAATCAACAATAACTTTTGGGTTATCAGGATTGTTTTTATTCAATAAAAATGCAGGACCATGATCGCGACACCATGCATCATTTGTTTCATTAAAATAAAACTCAACTTGTGACAAATCTGCATCCGTTTTATCGATAAAAGACAACGCAAACACTTTCATTTCTTCATCTTTCACATTAATACGAACCTTTTCACCTTTCGATAATTCAGCAATAAATTCAGCATAAGCTGGATAAATTAACTGAATACGATCTGGCCAAGATTCTTCTTTGTGCGGCCAAGACAACCATGTTGCTTCGTGTTCTTCCCATTCGGCAGGAAATCTATATCCTAAATCTTTTGGGAATTTTGATGTATCTATAGTGTTCAATTTTATTTCTTTTCTAAAAGTTTAAACGTATTTTCGATATGTCCAGTAACTTTCCAATTATCATGACCTGGAATAACTTGTTTAATTTTTGGATGTTTTGTAACTAATTTCTGTACTGTTTTTGGCCATTCAGTAACATTTGCTTCACCTGTGTAACCTAAATTTACAGCGTCAGCACCTTTTATCAAACAACCTCCATTCAGCACTTTATATTTTGGAAACCAAACCACAACATTATCAGAAGTATGTCCTTCACCAAAATATTCAACAACAAATTTTTCATTACCAAATTTGTATGTTTTTCCTAATTCAATCTCAAATTTCGAAGTCGCTTTTCCTTCTTTTTTTAATTTAGAATTGGTTAAAGAAGTTGCATAAGTAGGAATATTCAAATCATTATAAAAACTTAAATCTCCTGCTCTATCATCATGCGAATGTGTTGCAAACACAGCGATAACTGGCAAATTATACTTTTCTTGCAACATATCATTTAATTCTTGATATTGCGATTTCTGCCAAGGAACATCAAACAAAACGATTCCTTTATTCGTTACCAAATACATTCCATTTGCATTATACTCAACTCCATTAAACGAATTGAATGTTTGATAAACAAATAAATTGTTATTAATCGGATCAATCTGAATTGGTTTTATTTGACCAAATGCAAAACTTCCTATCAATGCTATAAGTGAAAATAATTTCTTCATTAATCCTCGTCTATAAAACGTTTTGTAATTGGTTGATAAGAATCGATGCGGCGATCTCTTAAGAAAGGCCAGTGTTTACGGAAGAAATCAGATTCGTTCAAATCCAATTCAACCACTTCTGTTTCCTCTTTATCATGCGTTGCTAAGTACAACAATTTTCCCTGCGCATTTGTCGCAAAAGAGCCTCCCCAGAACTTCATTGCTCCATCTTGCTCAAAACCAACACGATTTACAGAAATAACCGGAACTCCATTCGCAACCGCATGTGAACGCTGAATTGTTTGCCAAGCATTGTATTGATCTTGATTTGTTTCTTCGTCTTGCGTCGTATCCCAACCAATCGCAGTAGGATAAAATAAAATTTCTGCTCCCATCAATGCTGTTATACGAGAAGCTTCTGGATACCACTGATCCCAACAAATTAACACTCCAATTTTTCCAAATTTAGTATCAAAAACTTTGTAACCTAAATCACCTGGAGTAAAATAGAATTTTTCATAAAACGCAGGATCATCTGGGATATGCATTTTGCGATATTTTCCTAAATATTGTCCATCAGCATCTAAAATAGCGGTTGTATTGTGATATAAACCTTGCGCACGTTTTTCGAATAATGAAGCGATAATTACCACTCCCAATTCTTTAGCTACAACTGATAACGCATCTGTTGATGGTCCAGGAATTGCTTCTGCTAAGTCGAAATTATCGTAATCTTCTACGTCACAGAAATATAATGAGGTAAACAATTCTTGCAAACACACAATTTGAGCGCCTTTTGCAGCTGCTACTTTTACTTGCTCTATTGCTTTGTTTAAATTTTCTTGTTTGTTATTAGTACAAGTCATTTGTACCATTCCAACTTTAACTTTTGCCATTTTATAAATAGGTCTAAAAATAAAAATGAATAATAATTACAAAAATAGCGAATTTAGTAGGATTTAATCTATTAGAATTTATATTTAAGAATATTTTATGTTTCAAATGTGATGAAATTTAAATTTCTATCAATCTATCTAGCAATGCTATTTTGAGAACAGATTTAAGAAAATTTTAAAAAAAGTTTACCTAAATATTATAATTTTTAACAAGTCTTTATTAAATTGTAACTTCTAATTTTGTCGCGTAATAATTTAAAACATGAAAAAATTAATTGCCCTTTCTTGTCTTTTTAGCGGAATATTTATTTCAGCTCAAAGTCAAGAAAGTTACATTTTAGCAGAAAATTCTGCCTCTTCATCCACTTCTATCTCTACAAAAAAAGTAACTTATGACGATCATTTAATGGCAGCAGAATCATTCAACATTCCAATCGTGAAGAGTTTTGATGATATTGAAGGTTTAGTTGCTACAAAAAAATTAGTTGCAATTCCTGAAGAAGGAAATGGGTACACAATTGAGAAATTAACACACAGTAAAGCATTCTTAAATAACAGAGCAAAAACTGTGTTGGAACGAATTGCTTCAAAATTTCTGGACGAAAACAATGCTACAATTACTGTAACTTCGCTTACCCGTTCTGAAGAAAGTCAAGCAAGTTTAAGACGAGTAAATAGCAATGCAGCAAAAGGCGAAAGTTCTCATAACTATGGTGCTTCTTTTGATTTGTCGTATACAAAATTCAATAATAAATATACGTATAGCAAAACTCATCGTGATAATTTAGAAGCGATTTTAAAACAATTGCAAGAAGACGGTAAAATTTACTATATCAAAGAATATAGACAACACTGTTTTCATGTAACGGTTCGTAATCCCGATCAATTTAAATCAACAACAATGTAATATATAAAAGTTCTTTTCTATTTTTGCAGAAGAGAATTGAATCATGAAACAATTTTTAACAACTTTTTTTATTTGCTCTTCTTTATTCGGTTACGCTCAATCGCGAGTTGTTATAGAGCCTTCTAAAGAATATGTTCAGCATTTGAATGCCGCAAAATCTCATAAACTTGAGCTAATTGATGGTGATAAAAAGTTGAACAAATACATCAATCAAGGTAAATTGGTTAAAATAAAACAACGTGGTTATGGTTGGCGAGTTGGTGATTTAACACATAGTCATTCGTATCTTATTCCAAAAGGTCGAGATATTTTGACAAGTATTTCAAGAGATTTTGTAAAAGCAACAGGTCAAAATTTTTTCGTTGTTACATCAATGACACGAACGCTACATGATCAAAATCGTTTGAGAGGAATTAATAAAAATGCTTCTTCTAATGATAGTTCACATAATTTTGGTGCTGCTTTTGATATTTCTTATGTTAGGTTTAATCATAAAATTAGACCTGATTCTAAACTAGAAAAAGAGTTAGAACAAGTGCTAAAAAATTATGTTAGAACAGGTAAAATTTACTACGTAAAAGAATCTAAAATTAGATGTTTTCATATTATCGTTCGGAATTATTAAATTCTGAACGATTTTTTTTTGTTTGTAAATAATAACTATACAATAATCCTATAAACACAAACAAACTACAAAAACCAAATAAGTTTGACATTCCAAACAAACTGATAACACCACCAATTAGAGGACCTGTAATTCCCAATGAGATATCAATAAACAAGCCATACGCAGCTAAAGCAGCTCCTTTACTATTATCTGAAACCAAAGCAACAGCCTCTACTCCCATCGCAGGAAAAACCAATGAAAAACCAATTCCTGTAATACCTGCACCAATAAGAGCGATAAAAGAATTCGGAGCACTAAAAAGAATTAATAAACCTATCGTTTCGACTATCATGCAAATAATTCCAACTTTTAATCCTCCTAATGTATTAATTGAACTATTAAAAAATAATCGTCCTGCAATAAACAATAAACTGAAAACACTTAAACATAAAGCTGCATTCGACCAACTATAAAAGTCGTAGTAAAGTGTTATAAAATTGGAAATTCCTCCAAATCCAAGACCTGCAAGTGCTAAACAAATTCCAAAAGGAGCAACTGTTTTCAATACACTTATAAATGGTTGCGGAACTTTTGAAACTGCAGTTAATATATTCTCTTTATTTCTAGCTAAAAAATAACCTATAATCGCACAAACAATACTAAACAAACCAATAAAACCAAGTCCAAAATATTGATTCAAAATCACCCCCAATGGTGCTCCAATTGCCAATGCACCATAACTAGCAACACCATTATAAGAGATCGCTTTCGCTGTATGTTCTTGACCAATTTTTAAAATTGCCCAGTTTATTGGACTTCCACCTACCATTCCTTCTGCTGCACCAGTAACCAATCTCGCAAATACAAGAATAGCTAATGACAGAAAATGATTGTTTCTTGTAAAGTAACAAAAGTAT